>CAIRYE010000412.1 GCA_903882765.1 uncultured Anaerolineae bacterium | reverse complement strand
CTTGCATCGCTTCTAATTTTTTGGCGCGTAATTTCTTTATTTCAGCTCGAGGCTCCATGCTTGCTCCTGATAATTGTTTGTTTGATGTTGCGATAGTTCAAAATGAATAAAAAGAATAAGTTCGATCCGTACACGAACAGTTTACTAAAAATATCAGATCTCTCTCCTGGCAGATAATTGGCTTCTATCTCATTGATAAGAAGGAGAAGGAGGAGAACTACCGACATATAAGGCGTAAAAAGATCGCGCCGCAAAAACCAAAGAACAAAACCACCGGTTCCTAACAAAAACCAGGTAAGGTTTGAATAAAAAAGAGCAGGGGCGCTTATACCGGTACTTTGGATCTCATTCCAAAGAACAAAAGCGCTGTAAGCCTTAAACGCAAAACCGGTTGAAAGAAATAACACAAGAACAAAGGGTAAGGTTACGAGGATCTTTTCAATTTTCTCCATCTCAAAGACACTTTGTCGGTCACTCTGCCGGTTGGTAGTGCATTATTTCTTTGTGACCATATTTTTCCGCTTCAGGAATGCTGATCAATTCATCGGCGGTAAGTTGGTAGCGATAGGGGCTAGAATTGGTAATGATAAATTTGCTGGCGAAGATGTAATCCAGCCCAACCTTGCGGTAAAACTCACCGGCTCGGTTCTCCTGCAGCAATTGGAAATACTCGTTGGAATTGATCAGACCGTCCATATTCATGATCGTGCGATCTTGAACGTAATAACCGATATTGCCGCCGCCGGTCATACCGATCAGCGAACCAGGCTCGGTATGTTGCTCAATGATTGGCAGCATATCCACAAACGGTTCGCCGATGTGGGTATCAATTTGGGGCATACGGGTGATCATCTCATACGAGAAACTGTAGAGCATACTGACGCAATAATAGGCGGCGAGACCCAAGGCAATTGTTTTAATCCAAGCTACCTTTTTTAGGTGGTCGTAAACAATTTGCAGCAACAACCCAATAAAGAGAACAACGGTAAGCATTTGGGGAACCCAATACCATTCATGTTTGGCGGAATAAGCTGTTGCCCCATAAAAGAATACATGGAAGAAGGAGCTTATAAAAAGCAGGAACAAACCACTCGAGCGCAAACGCGGACCAGTTTCACGACGACTAAGAAGGAACAGGAGCACTGCCCCAACGATCACGATGGTAAAGAGCACCCAATATAGGTTGATGTATGGAACACCAAGGTGAAACCATTTAACAATGCTGCGAGCTGTTTTATATAATGGTAATGAGATATAGAACCAGCCATCTGGATTTCGTGGATCGACCCCGAACATATTGGCGATATTTTGGGCTGGCCCGCCATAAACGTTATTCTGAGCTGCCCCCCACCAACGTTTGATCTGCCCGCTTACCGGCATAAATGTTCCAAAATAATAACGGTTGATGCCCATATATATAACTAATCCAGCTGCCGAAATCCAGCCGAATTTCATCGCGTCTTCGATCCATTCCCTCAGATTATTTTTCAATTGAGCAGATTGTTGAGTGATCACTTGAAATATGGAAATCTGAGCGGCAGACGGAATCGGTTCAAGAGAGAGCAACTTTGAGGTATAGCGTAAGAAAGTGCCAAGAATCGGTACTGCAACTATGTAAAGGAAGGGGATTGCCCGAGGAAGACCATATTCAGGAAGAATCAACGAAAGCACTACCATCCCTAGAGAGGCAAGACCAGCGCTTATACTCACCGCGATGAACGAGCGAAAGAGAATGGTTGTTGGGGTTTTCCAGCTGGTTGAGTCGTATAGGCCAAGGTAAAAGGCCGCCACCGTTTGAAATGCGACCAGCATTACAGTAAAAGCGAGTGCGCTGCTATCATAAACCGCCAAGTAAAACGGCAGGTCAGACCGTGATACATAAGCCAACACCACAACCACATAGGCTAAGATAACATCGATAAACAGGAAAGTTCTAAAGGTATGGTTCTTTCGTAGGACCACATAAACACTGGCAAAGAGAACGATGAAGATACCATCCAGCCGGCTGAGCAGAACGAATAAACTCAGTACGCTAAATACAGCCGCTTGCTTGAAGCCTGTTTTTCGATCGATTAAGGAGGTGTCCTGCTCCATCTTTTGGATATAACTTAGCAGCATCACCAGCGATAAAGCCACAATACCGGTCTCCATCCCTTGTTGAGTCACTATAGAGTGAACATTGATACTAAAAGCCCAAAAGCTGGATAATATGATCGCGATCAGTTCCGAAAAACTTTTTCGAAGCATTCGAAACAAAATGATGGTGGTGGCGATACTAATAAAAGCCATTACCATCATCAATACGCGTAATGGCAGAATCAGATCAAAGCGAGCCAACGCAAAAATGGGAATACATACCAACATCCACAAAGGGTGATACCCATTGGTTAGGTTGATGCCATCAAAAGTGGAACCATGACCCTCGCTGATGTTTTGGGCCACTTTAAAATAATAGTAGGCGTCGTCTCGGGTAAACCAGCGGCTAGGAAAATTATGCGCTGCGCTTAATGCGGCATATAAGGTAAACCCAAGAATGGAAACAAGAACAAGCAGTTCGAACCAATGTAATTTTTTTAAGAAACTCAAACCTTACTCCAAACCTCAAGATCAAAGATCTAATTCAGAGCGGGCGATCACCAACCTTTGTATCTCGCTTGTTCCTTCGTAGATCTCAGTGATCTTGGCATCGCGGAAGTAACGCTCGATCGGCAGGTCTTTCGAATAGCCCATTCCACCGTGGATCTGCAGCGCGTGGTGTGCGCAAAACATGGCGGTCTCTGAGGCAAATAATTTTGCCATAGATGCTTCAAGTGAATAGCGGGCACCGTTCTTTTTGGATGCTTCTTTTGCCCATGCTGCATTATACAACAATAAACGGGCGGCTTCGATCCTCGTTTTCATATCCGAGATCTTAAAGCCGGTACCTTGAAAAGCGCCAATAGGCTGCCCAAACGCTTTGCGATCTTGGGCATATTGGCGGGCAGCTAGGTAGGCTGCCTGAGCTATTCCGAGCGCTTGGGCAGCAATGCCAATGCGGCCAGTATCCAAAACGGTCATCGCGATCTTAAACCCATCGCCCTCGGCACCTATGCGATTTGCTGCAGACGCGGCAAAATCCTCGAACACCAGCTCGCAGGTTGAGCTGGCTCGAATGCCCATCTTCTCTTCCTTCTTTCCGCGGGAAAACCCAGACGAGGATGAATGGGTATCGACCAAAAAAGCGCTGATACCCTTCTGTTTTTTGTCCGGATCGGTCATCATAAATACAAGCACATAATCCGCTACCGGACCATTGGTTACCCATGATTTTCGGCCGGTCAATTGGTAGGTCTCCCCAACCAATTTTGCGCGGCTTGTCATAGTTGAAGCATCCGAACCGCTCATTGGCTCGGTTAAGGCATAGGCACCTATGGCTTTGCCCGAGGCAACGGGGGTAAGATATTTTCGTTTTTGTTCTTCTGTCCCAAACCGATCGAGACAATAACAGTAGAGCGAATTGTTCACCGACATAATAACGCCATGGCTTGCGTCAGCCTTCGAGATCTCCTCCACCGCAAGCACGTAACTG
>CAIRYE010000411.1 GCA_903882765.1 uncultured Anaerolineae bacterium | reverse complement strand
TTCAATATGGGAAATATCACCGCGGGATACCTAACCGCAACCCTTACTATCACCCAAACCATCGCTAATCTTGGGATGGGCTGGATGGGAGATCGCTTCGGGCATCATTCTATGTTGGTTTTGGGCACCGTGTCCTCGGTATTAAGCGCTTTGGTTGCCTGGCTTGCTCCGGGAATCGGCTGGATGTACTTGGTCTTCATTTTCTCCGCACTGGCAAATGTTGCCTTTTGGACGATCGGTATCGCAATGACAGTTCGGTTTGGCTCCCCCAAGGAGCGCCCTGTTTATATCGGCCTGGCAAATACCCTCATCGCCCCAGCATCGATTGCCGCTCCCATCATTGGCGGGTGGATCGCCGATTCGATCGGTTTTAATGTTACTTTCATCGTATCGCTCATATTTGGGCTCATTACTACAGGTCTATTGTTAGTTCTTGTTAGAAATCCTCGCGTTTACATCGAAGAAAGAAGCCTGATTTGAGTTTTTCGCATTTTTTTCCTACAAAATGATTAATTGTTGACAAATTATCAAGATTTTTAGACAACCGTCACTATTTATTTATTTGAATTTGTGTTAATATTTGTCATACAATTAACCGTATACTTTTAGGTTCAGTTATTTTGGCGAAGTTGTTTGCCTTAATGAAAGCAATACATTCATTCCTAACGGAGGAGAAATTATGCGTCACCTGAAGTATTTACTTGTAATGCTCGCCGTAATGTCCATGGTGCTTTCAGCCTGTGCACCCGCTGCACCCGCTACCGAAGCACCCGCCGCTGAAGCGCCTGCCGCTGAAGCACCCGCTGCCGAAGCACCCGCTGCTGAAGCTCCCGCCGCCGAAGCACCCGCTGCCGAAGAAGGCGCCTTCCAGATTCCTGACGTCGTTGAAGGACAATTTAACGTCGCTATGGTTCTGATTGGCCCACACAACGATGGTGGTTGGTCACAGGCTCACTTCGAAGGCCTCGAATATATCGCCGCCAACGTCCCCAATACCCACATTGCCTACATCGAAAACGTACCTGAAGGCGCAGATTCCGAACAAGTTTTCCGTAGCCTCGCCCGCAAAGGCTTTGGCTTGGTCTTCGGTACCTCCTTTGGTTTTGGCGATTCCATGGAAATTGTTGCTGGTGAATTCCCCGAAACAATGTTCATCCACAATACCGGTATCAAATCCAATGGAACCAACTTTGGTAACTTGATGGGCGCTATGGAAGATATGAAATATCTTGCTGGTATGCTCGCTGGTGCCCGCGCCAAGAAAGACGGCAACCCCAAGCTTGGTTACATGGCTACCTTCCCCATCCCCGAAGAAATTCGTTTGGGTAACGCCATTGCCCTTGGTATGAGAAAAACCTGCCCCGAATGTACTATGGATGTCCGCTGGATCAACACCTGGCACGACCCCGTCATTGAAAAAGAAGCCGCCGCTTCCCTCTTTGACGCTGGCGCTCAGGTTGTATTCACTGGTGCAGATACCCCCGCCGTTGCTGACGTAGCTCAGGAAAAAGGCAAATGGGGCGTCACCTATGACTGGTACGGTTCCTGCAAAGTAGAACGTTGTCTTACCGCCCCTTACTGGGTGTGGGGACCCGTTTATGCCAAGATCACCGAACAAGTGATCGCTGGTACCTATGTCCCAGGTTGGGATTACTTTGATGCCGAAACTGGCGCACTTGGCCTCTACGGCTTTATGGATGGTCAGGAAATGACTGCCGGCGTAAAAGACCTCGATCCCGAAGTCATCGCTATGGTAGAAGACACCCTTGCCAAGATGCTCGCTGGCGAATTCACCCGCTTCGACGTCTTCGCTGGCCCGATCAATGACAACACCGGCAAAGAAGTTGTTCCCGCCGGCTCCAAACTCGAGCAGAAAGACCTCGACGCTTTCCCCGAATACAATCTTGGTTGTACCTATTGTATGAAGTGGTGGGCTGAAGGTATTACCGCCGAGCTCCCCAAGTAATAAATTCTGTACTACCGCGAGCCAGATCAATCGATCTGGCTCGCTTTTACTCCGTACTTAATAATTGAATATGGAAATCATTATGAGTGACAAAACCTTAGTACAGAGCTTTAACGAAGAAGTAGTATCAATGCAGTCGATCACCAAGCAATTCCCGGGTGTCTTGGCAAATGACCGCGCAAACTTCAACCTCATGAAGGGTGAAATTCATGCCCTTTTGGGAGAAAACGGTGCCGGTAAAAGCACCTTGATGAACATTTTGACCGGTCTTTACAAGCAAGATCAAGGCTCGATCATTGTTCATGGAAGCAAAGAATCATTTTCTTCACCAAGCCAAGCCATTGCCGCTGGTATAGGAATGGTTCACCAACATTTTATGCTTGTTCCAACCCACACAGTCACCGAAAACGTTCTATTGGGCTTAAAAGAACCC
>CAIRYE010000410.1 GCA_903882765.1 uncultured Anaerolineae bacterium | reverse complement strand
GTGATCAATTTGGGGTTGGGCAGCAATTACTTGTTCATCAACCACAAACCGCCAACGGCTTCGTTGATCGATCTGCTGCCGGCGTGGCCTTACTATATTCCTTTTTTGGAGTTGATCGGGTTGGCGACCTTTACGATCTTGTACCTGCCGTTCGCTATCAAAGATATGGTTGCCAAAAAGCAATCGGTGACTGCGTAAGAATATACAAGGCCAGGGTGCAAACCCTGGCCTTTTTTTTTTGGGTGAGATCCTTTAGCTGCGATAGACCAAGACCGAGCAGGGGGCTAAGCGAACTAGGTCCCGCGAGATGCTGCCAAGCAGCCAGCCGGCAAAATTGCCGATGCCGCGTGAGCCGCAGACCAGTAGGTCGATCTGCTCTTGCTTGATGAAGTGGACGATCTGCTCGACGGGGTCACCGATGAGCAGGTGGGTGCGCACATTTGGCAGGGAGCGGAGTAGGGCGCGGGTGGTGGTGAGGATCTTTTCGCCTTCGGCGATGTTCTCCTGGTTCATGCGCTCTTCTTCTTCGGGGCTGAGGGTGGCGATTGCCATGCCGGCGGGCTCGATGGGATAGGTTACCTGTACCGGCTGCACCACGTGCAGGATCTCGACCGTTGTGGTGGGGATCATGGGGAAGGATTCGAGGAACTGGGCGGTGTTGTGGCTGGCGTCGGAACCATCGGTGACCAGCAGCACTTTTTTGAGGCCGGTGTAGGGCTCGCGAGCGATGAGGACTGGCCATTTGCCGGAGTGCACCACATCTGAGGCGACGTTGCCGAGCAAGCCGGCGAATTTACCGGTGGCTTTGCTGCCGAGTACAACCAGATCGGGTTTTGAACTTTCGGCGTGTTGGATGATGATCTCGGATGGGTTGCCTTGCACCAGTTCTGACCTGTAGTGGAAGTGGCGGCTTTTGAGGTAATTGCGGGTGTGTTGTGTTTCGGCTTCTATCCGCGAGAACTCGGAGCCTTCGGTGGGGGTGAATACCCGTAGGGCGTTCACGGCGCAATCCTTTTCGTGGGGGAGTTCGGCTAAAAACTGGATGGCGGCGCGCATGTTGTCGGTGCCATCATCGGCGAGGAGAATGTTGAACAAACGGATCTTTTCAGAGAGTACCATAGCAACCTCCAAATCTTATTGATGAAGATCTTTTGTCTATCTTTAATGTAGCACGAACGAAGGTGATTTGATAGCCCCCGAAGCGCAGCGAAGAAAAATTTAAGAAATTGGGTCGCCTTTCTTCGGTTTCATATTAAAGTTTAACAAACACCCCGCGCTCAAAAAGGTATAATAGAACACGGAGAAATAAATATGGAAATCGTATGGTACGGACACTCATGTTTTCGATTCATTGAGCGAGGCATGTCCTCGATCGTGACTGACCCATTTGATCATGAAGCGGTTGGTTTTGAACCGCTTAAGTTGAAGGCTGATATTGTAACCATTAGCCACGATGCGCCCGGGCATAACTTTACCAGCGCGGTGAAGGGAACCATTCACAAGTTAACCGGCGCGGGCGAGTTTGAGATCGGTGGTGTTTTTATCACTGGTGTAATGACCGAAAGCAAAAAAGCCGGCGACTCGAAGAACGTACTGTACCATTTCGATTTTGACGGGCTGACCGTGGTTCACCTGGGTGATGTTACCCAGATACCGACGCAATCGGAGATTGAAACCCTCGGCAACGTGAACATTTTGCTGGTTCCGGTGGGCGGCGGCAATAGCCTGAACGCATCGAAGGCGGCTGAAGTGGTTTCGCTGCTTGAGCCAAACATCGTCATCCCGATGCATTACGCGGTAGACGGTTCGAAGTTGGAGTTGGACCCGATCACTAAGTTCTTGAAGGAAATGGGTATCGCTACCATGGAATCGGTGCCAAGCCTAAAAGTGACCCGCTCGAACTTGGGCGAAGATACCAAGGTGGTGGTGTTGGATGTGAACCGAAACGGGGCTTCGAAAGAGGAGCAATGACAGTTAAATTATTGATGACCTGGGATATTTCTTCTGAGAAGGAGAGCGATTATTATGAGTTCGTTATCCGCGAGTTTATTCCGGGAATACAAAAGTTAGGGTTGCGACCGGCGGAAGCTTGGGCAACCATTTATGGCGAGTACCCGCAAATTCAGGTGGCTTTATTAGCGCCGGACCTGCCGGACGCGCAGCGCATTTTGAACTCGCATGATTGGACCTCGCTGAAGAGCCGTCTTTTTGATTACATCAGCAATTTTAATCAAAAAGTGGTGGAAGCGAAAAAAGGGTTTCAGTTCTAACCCGACGACCAACCGAACCTTTAGAGCCCTGTTTTAGGGCTCTTTTTTTATAAAATGACCAATACAAACATGATCGCGGAAAAATTGTTAGAGTGGTACGGCAAAAACGCGCGGGTGCTGCCTTGGCGTGATGTGAAGGATCCGTATAAAGTGTGGATCTCGGAGATCATGCTGCAACAGACGCGGGTGGAGACGGTCATCCCGTATTATGAGCGGTGGATGGAGCTGTTCCCGACGATCGAGGTGTTGGCGGCCGCCGATTTGCAGCAAGTGCTGCATACGTGGGAGGGGTTGGGGTACTACAGCCGGGCACGCAAGATCAGCGAGACGGCGCGGTTGGTGGCGGCAGAGCTTGGCGGTGTGTTTCCGAGATCGGTGGAGGGGCTGGAGAAGCTGCCGGGGATCGGGCCTTATACCGCCGCCGCCATTGCCAGCTTCGCGTTTGATCAGGATACCTTGCCGGTGGACGGCAATTTGTCGCGGGTGTTATCGCGGTTGTTCGATATTGGGACGGAGCTGGGTAGTAAGGAATTTTTGGGCGAAGTGCGGCGGGTGGGGATGGAGATCTTGCCGGCGGGGCGGTCGAGCGATTTTAATCAGGCGCTGATGGATCTGGGCTCCTCGATCTGCCTGCCTAGTTCGCCGAAGTGCG
>CAIRYE010000409.1 GCA_903882765.1 uncultured Anaerolineae bacterium | reverse complement strand
GCGGCTCACCATTTTTAATTTTATTTTCGGTTGATAATCATAGCAAAATTAAAATAACTCCCCACAGAAATAATGCGGGGAGTTATTTATTTTAATAAAATGATCAAGGTTTATCTTTATGCTTTTCTTCGTGCCCTTAGTTCCTTGGTGTGAGACAAGGTTTTCCCTAAAATGCTCTTTCTTGACGAGATCAAAAAGCGCCTACCGGTAGCGCTCTTCGCGCCAAACATCAGCGGTGTTGTGATAGCCAGCTTGCTCCCAAAAACCCAGTCGGTCTTCACTGGTGAATTCTAGCCCGCGAAGCCACTTAGCGCCTTTCCAAAAGTAGGGTGTGTCCATGTCTTCTTTACCGGGGATATAACCGATCACGCCGCGCAATGGGTAGCCGTGATCCGCATCGAGCGGCTTGCCGTTGAAGTGGGTAGCCAGCAAAAAGCTCTCCTGCAATACCACTTCCAGCGGTAAATTGGCGGTAAAACCATACTCGGCATGCTGAATAACGTACTTGGCGCTGGGCTTGAGCTTGAGGAGTCCGTGGCTGATCAGATCCGTCACCGAAACACCCTCCCAGTCGGTATCAAATTTGCTCCATTTGGTCACACAGTGAATATCCATATGCACCTTGCGGTGGGGCAGCTGGTTGAACTGCTGCCAGCTAAGTTTCAAGGGTTCTTCCACTTCGCCATAAAATCGCATTGACCAAGTAGCGGCATCAAAGGGGGGAACCGGCCCATAATGCAGCACTGGGAATTTTAAGGTGAGAGCTTGGCCAGGGGGCAGTCTGCCCTCCGATAGGATCCGTTTCTCTTCAAATCGTCTTTCGTCATCACTCATCGTACGCGCTCCTCGCGGGTTTTAGCTTTGTTTATTTTTCAACCATGCCAACAAACGATCCGGCTCCCAAGTGTTGATCACGTGGTCGGGGGTAAGCCAGGCTCGGCGGGCAATTGCCACTCCAAAGTGCATGGCGGCCATATCCTCTTCGCTGTGCGAATCGGTGTTGATACTGATTTTAACCCCTACTTCGCGGGCGCGGCGGGCGTGTTTGTCATCGAGATCCAAGCGGTAGGGGCTGGCGTTGATCTCCAGCGCTACGCCAGTTTGGGCGGCAGCCTGGATGACGGCTTCCATATCCAAGTCGGCACCCTCGCGATCGGGGATCTTTCGGCCGGTGGGGTGGCCAATGATGTCGACGTGGGGATTGTTGATGGCGTTGAGCAAGCGCTGGGTAACTTTTTCGCGCGGTTGTCGCAGGCTGGTATGCAGCGACGCCAATACTAGGTCGAGCGTTGCCAGGAATTCGTCAGGGTAATCCAACTCGCCATCGGCCTTGATCTCCACCTCCGTCGCGTGCAGAATTCGGATGCCATCGCCAATGCGGCGCTGTGCTTCCTCGATCTCCTTCTGTTGCTCAAAGTGCCTCTCGATCGTGAGACCGCCAGTAACACCCAGGCTCTGCGAGTGATCGGTGAAGGCGATGACCTTGATGCCGCGGCGCATAGCGGCTTGAGCCATCTCGAAGATGGTCAGCTGCCCATCACTCCAGGTGGAGTGGTTTTGCAGGTCGGCCTTGATATCAGCCAATTCCACCAAACGTGGCAGGGCGTTCTTCTGCGCCAACTGGATCTCGCCCAGGTCCTCGCGCATTTCCGGCGGGATCCAGAGCATACCAAGGGCCTTATACACTTCTTCCTCAGTAGAACAAAATATCTCTTCCCCGTTTTTTCCAGTTAGGGAATGCTCCGAAAGTGAGTAACCTTGGCTAAGGGCAAGCTGTCGCAGCGCCACGTTGTGCTCTTTTGAACCAGTTGCGTAAAGGAGGGCTGTGCCATATTTTTGCGGTTCGTGCACCCACAATTGGGCGCGGATGCCGTTGCTAAATTCAACGCTG
>CAIRYE010000408.1 GCA_903882765.1 uncultured Anaerolineae bacterium | reverse complement strand
TTGATATTGTAGGTATTGTTTACCCGAACAATAGAATAAGTGACGATCTCGCCATCGCTCTCTGTATAGGTAAATTTGGTTTGCTTCGCATTGATCGCCTCGCGAATCGCCGCTTTGTAGGCCACAGGCAGGAACAACGATTTATCCAACGGATTTACGATGATGTTCGAAATTTCCGCGACTTCAGCGCTGCTCTTATCCAAAATGGTCGCCTGCACTTCATCCTTACGAATGGAGTAGGTTTGGTCGCCCGCTGTAAATGTTTTCTTATTTTGAGCAAGCGCGAGACTACTGGCCAATTTAAAATCGTAAGTCGATACCCTGGCGGCATCCGCTTCGTTGTAAGGATCGTATACATTTAGCATAGCAAGCGCTACGTCATGTTCGGTAGAGATCTGCGAAGCCTTTTTAATTTTGATAATTCGATAAGAAACTTTATCAAGCTCAAAGGAGGTTTGGCCTTTGCTGACGGCAGCCTGGTAAGCATCGATCAATTTGGTTGGTACTGGGCCATCCACCATCGAGCTGAATTTCCCTACCAACACTTGCGCAACGGGGTCGAGCTGCAAAATGCGATAGGTGCCTTCCCCTTCCTGAACGAAATAGTAGATAGCATCCCCTACATTGAAGGTATCGCTTTTTTTGCCCAAAGCGAACAGAAATTGAGCTCTCTCCGCGCTGGAAAAGGTCTCCCCTTCTGCTGTGGTATAGCGCAGCTCCGTATTGTACGTAGCGCCGGCAAAATCCTTTGCCATGCTGCCAACCCCTTTAAACACTTGTGTTTGGGTGTAAGGTGAAAGGATCGGCCCAAGAAAAGCGAATGTAAACATAAAAAAGATAATGACAAAACCGATCACCGCGAGGCTGTTACGAATGAAACGCTTGAAAACAAGCATCCCTGGCGAGAGCACTTTTACACGCCGCTCATCATCTAGGTGCATTTCTTCGCGATCATCTCCGTCGCGCATCATATCAGGTTCAAACTCTTGATTTAATTTATTATTGTCCACCATTTGTCATCACCGTCAATTCGCTCGAACACGTGGGTCAACCACCGCGTACATTATGTCCGCGACGATCAGGCTAACCACTGTGAGAATAATTAGAAATGTTGAATAAAACATGGCGAAAGGGATATCGCCGCGAATAATAGCAGTGTATGAAACATAGCCAATACCCGGGATCTGAAAGAGCGTTTCGGTGATCAACGAACCGCCGAACATGGCCGGTAGTAGGTAACTCATATAAGAAACAAGAGGAATAAGGGTGTTTCGGAAGGCGTGCTTGTTGATCACAACACTTTCAGAAAGGCCTTTTGCCCGTGCGGTGCGGATGTAATCTGAGTTGAGCACCTCGAGCATATTTGTTCGTGTATAACGCATTAACCCACCAATCGAAAGCATAGTAAGCGTGACAATGGGTAGGATCATATGATAGCCAATATCCATCACCTGTTGGAACGGGGTCATGGAGGTATAGAACCTGCCGGTAAGCCCATACAGATCAAACCATCCCAGTTTGATCGAAAAAACATACTTGAGTATGGTGGCAAGGAAGAAGGTTGGCAGTGAGATGCCAGCTAAGGCAAAGATCGTGATGGAATAATCTGTTTTGCTATATTGCTGCCGCGCCGCCAGTATTCCCAGCGGTATCGCGATAAAGACTTCAACAAAGAACGTGATGATATTGATGATGATCGAATACCATATCACTTGAGAAAATTTTTCGGTCACCGGGATGCCGTAATGCCAGGAATCGCCGAAATCACCTTTGATGGCATTTCCCATCCAGCCAAAAAAGCCAGGGATAATGCCGACATCGAGATGGTAAACAAGATTAAGCTGGTCCAACCACTCTTGATACGTCTTATGGCTCAAGGGACTACTGGCTCTTTGCCTCGCGATCGTTTCGACGTAGGAGGAAGGAAGCATACGAATGACGGTGTAGATCACCATCGCTCCAAAGAACGTGATGAATAAGCCGAGTAAGATTCTCCTGATAATAAAAATACGCATTTTTACCCTTTATTCTGCACAACGAGATCACTTTATAAACAAAACCCACTCTATGATTCAACAACAAATTTGAGCCCACCCAAAGGTGGGCTCAAATTGCCTAAGACAGTCCTATAAAAGACCGTCTGTGATTACTTCATTTCGAGTAATTCAATATCGCTCAACCAGCCCCAGAAGGTGGTGATATCGGGGGTGATGGTTTCGACCTTGATTCGTTCAGTACTGAATACAACACAGTTCTGGCGCTGGTAGGTAGGAATCTCAACCGCCCAGTCAATAAGCTTATCTAAAGCTTGTTTGTACATTGCTTTTCGGTAATTTTGGTCATCGCTCTTACGGGCATCTACGATAAGCTGATCGAGCTCGGCATCGCGGATGTGATAATGGTTCGATTCTGAACCACCTTCACCAACAATGCTGGAGCTATGGTAGACCTGGTACATATCAGGATCGATGGTAGCGCCCCAAGCGGCAGTCCAAAGTTCTTGTGAACCGGCATCCAAGGAATCCCAAAGGATGTTGGTATCTGCGGGGTCATTGATCTTCAATTCCATACCGATCTTAGCAAGGGAACCCTGGGCGCCGGTGAGAATGGCAAAAGCAGGGTGGTCACCAGTACCGCCAGCGGGAACGATGATCTCGTAGGATAACTTAGCGCCTTCGGGAGCAGCGGTGAGCTTGCCGTTTGCCACGGTATAACCAGCGGCTTCGAAGAACCCAAGAGCGGCAGCTTCAGCGGCGGCATACTTCTGCTCGGGGGTCATATCGGAAGTGTAAATGGGGTTGCCGGCAACATCGGTTGAGAAAGCGACCTTGTAATCTTCATCGGTGGGTTGAGGAGCTGCCCAGGATGTGTTGGAAATTGGGTAGTTAATAACCGAAGCGGCTTCGCCGTAGTAGCTATCAATGGCTACATCACGGTAAACAGCCAAAACGGTGGCAAGACCCTTGCGCAGGTTCTTGGAAGCATCGGAAGCAGCTTCGCCGCCAACATTGACGGTATCAGCATTGACACCAGCATAACCATAACCAAGGTTATCGACCTTGTTAGTGGTAATTTTATCGCCGGTGATATCGCCATTGGAGTTGTAAGAAGCAACTTCTTCAAAGCGTGAGCGGGAACCAGTCAATTCGCCTGCGTCGACGGTGCCGGTTTGTACGCCGGAAGCGACTTCAGCGGAGACAGTTTCTTTAAACTGGATCTCTTTGATCTTGGGGCTGCCACGATAGAAGAATTCGTTGGCTTCAAAATAAACAACTCTGTTTTCGTATTTGATGAACTTATAAGCGCCTGCGCCCATTGGGGTAGCGGTTAAGCTTTCCTGTTTGGAGAGGTCGCCAAAATCGAAACCGAATTTGTTATTGGCATAATCATACTTTGCCACATCACCATAATAATGGAGAGGAGTGACGTTGATGCCAAGAATGGAATAGACCGCGGGAGCAGAGAAGCCCTTTACAGTAACTTCTACGGTGTAATCATCCAATTTTACGATACCGGTGATATTTGCAACACCAGCGCCGCCCATGCTCTCATCTTTAGGACCCCAGAAGCCGATGAAGGCAGAGTTTACGTTGCCGAGAACATCGGTTCCGTTAGCGGATTCAGTACCAGCATAAGCAGCCGGGTCGCCTTCGTAAGCGGCATAGGTTTCATTGTAGTAGTCTTCGATGGTTGGGAAGGTGGTCTTCAGATCCCAGGTAGCGCCAGAGGGGGCGGTTAAAACGCCGGTGGCGAGATCCATGGTTCCGTAACCCCACATAGCCATACCAAAGGCAACTTTAAGGCCTTCGTTTTCGCTAATAGCGGCAGGTTCCATACCCATTGTTTCCATAGCGTAATCAGCTAGGTAATTGGCATGGACATAATCCACGATACCCTGAACGTCAGTTACCCATTCGGTCTTTAACCTGGTCCAGAAATCATCCTGCTGTTCTTGGGTCCAAGCATCGGTGGAAGCCCAAACATGGTCTACACCTGCAGCGAAGATGGCATCGGCCATAGCGGCGTACTTGTCGTACACATCGCTGGTGGTTTGGGTCTGGTAATCTTTCAAACCAACGATATCGTAGGAAGAAAGGGTGGTTGAACCAACATAGGAAGGATCAAGATAGGTGTAGTAAGTAAAGATGACGTCATCGGCGGTGACGGGTGTACCATCAGAGAACTTCATGCCAACACGAAGTCTGGCAGTGTATTTGGTGGTATCAGAAGCTTCGTCGTAGACAACTTTGGTGTCGGCCGCGCCTTTGTAAATGTAGTCGGTACCGTTGTAAGCGACTGTTTCGCCTTCAATGGCGTTGAAGATAATTCCGCCCACACGATCAGTTGTGAGCAAAGAGATCTGCGTCATGGAGGAGACATCGCCATCATAAGCGGTATCTGAAAAGAACGGGCTGAACTTTTGTGAAAACTCACTATACGCCACAACAAGGGGTGTGGTGATGGTGGGTGCTGTTGGTAAATTTTCACCAAAAGGTTGTTCAGGGAAAGCAACCTCAGTGGGAGCTTCGGTTGCGGCAACGGGCGCCTCGGTGGGAACAACAGTAGCTTGACCGCAAGCGCTTAGAACAAGCGTTGCGATGATAAGAAGCGATATTACTGGTAACAATTTTTTAGTCATTTTTTCTCCTCTATTTGAAAATGGTAAATCTTGGAAAACACCTTGTAATTTTATTATATATTAATAGGGCTTTTCAAGCGAAAACGAGGCCGCGATGTAATGAATATTATTATTACGGAATAACAAATAAAGCGATCCATCCTCGTTTTTTTAAACTAATGTTGGGGAATTTATTCAAATCAAAATTACAGGGGGAACACCATTACGGGGGTGTTATTAGGTACACGGTCATCGCCTTTCCCTCCAATTTGGCTTATTTCTTAAGCACAATTTTTCCTTCTTCCTACAAATATTCAACGCGATCTCATCAATGCCCCCGACCTTCTCTATTCTGATCTTCGTTCCCCCGGAAAAAAATAGATGCCGCAATCACTCCCATATGCCCGGGATCTCGCTACTACACCGGGGGCACTTTCCGCCTGCCGTGATCCTATTCTCAAGAATTCGGTAGCCACGCCGAATGATCAGCGTTTGCCGGCAGCTCGGGCAATGCGTATCCTCATAACTGCCCACCGCACCCGGAATATTGCCCGCATAGACAAATTTCAACCCCGCCTCATTGCCGATCTCCGCGGCGCGGGTAAGGCTTTCCGCCGTGGTATTCTCGGTGGCTCTCATCTTGTAATTGGCGTGAAAGCCAGTAACATGCCAGGGAATCGTCGTTGAATACCCTGATATTGTCTTGGTGAGCGCGAATAATTCATCGAGGCTGTCGTTCATCCCCGGCACCAAGAGTGTTACTACTTCCACCCATAACCCCGCTTTCAAACTAAGTTCGATCGTTTCCAATACATGTTTCAAAACCCCGCCCAACTTGCGGTAAGTTTTATCGTTTCTGCTTTTAAGATCAATTTTGATAGCCGAAAGATACGGAAGCAGCGCGTTTATCGCTTCAGGTGTTCCATAACCATTAGAAACAAAAGCTGTATGCAAACCGGCGGCTTTGGCTTCTTTAAAGATCGCCGTAGACCACTCGATGGTGATAAACGGCTCATTATAGGAAGAGACCACCGTACGTGCGTTCATTTGGAGGGCTGCCTGCGCCACTTGCGCCGGCGTGATCGCCCGCATCGTTCCCACCGCCTCATCGCACACCGGGTCTCGCCGTACCTGCGAGGTGAACCAGTTTTGGCAATAGGCGCAGTGAAAATTGCAACCCAACATTCCGTAGGTAAGCGCTATGGAACCCGGGAGAAAGTGAGCGAAGGGTTTCTTTTCGATCGGGTCTGCCCGCAGCCCCGATACATACCCCCAAGGCGCCATCAACCTGCCATCCTCGTTGAAACGCACCTGGCAAATTCCACGCATCCCAGCTGAGATCTTGCAGCGATGGGCGCAAGCCAAGCACTGCACTCTCCCATCAGGCAAGCCTCGCGCCAAGGTTGCCTGCTTTGTAGCCATATCCAATGTCTCGTAGAATTTGTTCACAGTGGCTGCCTTCTTCCTACTATAATTATGATATGCTAACGATCGCAATACAAGCCGGCGGCGCTTCGTCACGAATGGGGAAAGATAAAGGATTGATGATCTTCAACGGCTTGCCGTTGGTGCAGCGCTTGGTAGAACGAACGGCTGCCCTAGCGGACCATTGCGTGATCATCACCAACCAACCTAACGATTACCGGCTCTTCCCTACCCCCAAGGTGGCCGATGTTTTACCCGGCCGCGGGGCCCTTGGCGGGCTTTATACCGCCCTTAGCGCTGCCAACACCGACTTTGTGGCGGTGATCGCTTGCGATATGCCCTTTGCCAGCGCCGCCTTGCTTGCCTACCAATATCACCTGATCCAGCAAGAAGATGCCGACGCGGTCATCCCCCGCGTCAACGGAAAATACGAGCCGTTCCATGCGGTTTACCGCCGCGAACCCTGCCTAACCTACATCAAAAAAGCCATCGATGCCGACCAATGGAAAGCCATCAGTTGGATCGATCAGGTTCGGGTGCGGGAAGTGAGCACAGAAGAAGTGCGTACCTTCGATTCCCACGGCATCACCTTCACCAATGTGAACACCCCCACCGAGTTTAAAATTGCGGAAAGCCTCGATCGAAGCCTCCCGCAATAGATCATACCTAAGTACGCTAACGAACAACCAGCACCGGACAAGGCGCGTGCCCAACCACCTTTTGGCTGGTGCTTCCCAGGATCAACCCTGTAAGCTGCCCGCGTCCACGTGAGCCTACGATCACCAGATCCACTCGCCTTACGGTCGCCACTTCGATGATCGCGTCTGCCGGCGGCCCTTCCATCACTTCGGTTTGCACCTCGCAGGTAACGTTACCCAACCCCTTTATGCCCTCTTCAAGCAAAGCATTTGCCTCATCCAAACGAGCGTCAATGATCAATTGCAGATTGGGCTCACCAAGATAGGTTGGGATGGGTTCGTACACCGCCACGAGGAAGATCGTTTTTACATCATGCTCTCTTGCCAAATCCCCCGCCATATTGGCGGCTCGAAGGGAATGAGGAGAACCATCAACCGCTACCAAGATCTGTTCAAACATAAGTACCTCCATTTCTTGATACTTTAATTATAGGATGAAATGGAATGGAGCGCCTAACAAGCAGTAGAAAAACTCTAAAATGATATAATTCCAGAATTATGAGCTCCCAGATCAACAAAAAAAGCGAAGGCTCCGGTTATATCTCAGCCATTGATGGCTTGCGGGCTGTGGCAATTTTGTTGGTTTTGGCTTACCACGGAGAATTCTCCTTTTTTGTTAATGGGTTTGTGGGCGTAGATGTATTTTTTGTCATTTCTGGATTCCTGATCACGCGAATCATCACCAAAGACCTCGAAAACCACACCTTTTCTTTGGTCACCTTTTACCAACGCCGAATTAGGCGAATATTCCCAGCGCTGTTTGCGACATTATTCCTTACCTTCATTGCCGGTCTTTTTCTCTATAGCCCGAAAGACCTGCTAGCGCTATCCGAAAGCACCGCGGCGAGTGTTCTTTCAATTGCTAACCTCTATTTTCACTCCAAGATCAATTATTTCGACACCCCAGCACTCGGTAAACCGTTGCTGCACATCTGGTCGCTTTCGGTGGAGGAACAGTTCTATCTCTTTTACCCGCTTACTCTCTTCGGTTTATGGTGGGCTGGTGGCAAGATGGGCAAACAAAAACAGTTCGTTTCGATCAGTTTCGTTGTTCTCTTCGCGGCCTCTCTTTTCGCCTACCTCGTTGTTAGCCAAAACAAACCCCAAGATACCTTCTACCTGCCTTACTTCCGCGCTTGGGAACTGATGGCGGGTGGTTTTATCGCCATCTATCCACTTCGCCAATCCAGATGGATCCGCGAACTTGGGGTGCCTGTTGGGCTTGGCTTTATTGCCGTAAGCGCCTATTTCAACGTGGACCAAATTGTCTTTCGGGGGGCAGTCGCGGTTTTCCCGGTGATCGGTTCAGCGATGGTCATTAGCGCGCTTACATCTGGGCAGAATCGGACCGGCGAGTTCGTACTCGGCAACCCGCTAATGGTCTTTATCGGCAAGATATCCTACTCCCTTTACCTTTTACACTGGCCCATTATCGTTTTCACTCGTTATTACGCCATTCAACCCTTCAACTCACTGGCGATGGGCTCCCTCCTGCTCGTCAGCATCATCGCCAGCACTCTTTCGTGGAAGTTCATTGAAACACCGTTTCGATCGGCAACCGCGTTTCCGAACAAAAAGATACTGCTTGGCGCTGGGGCGATCGTTCCCATCTTTCTATTGGCTTACTTTGTCACGGCTTCTTTCGATGGCCTTCCAAAGCGCTTCCCTAGTGCAAGCATCCCCGAAACATCGCTGTGGAATTGGAGTACCGCGGACACCAAACAGTGTGATGATCTTGAAAAACATAACATTGAGGTTTGCCTCTTAGGGGATCCATCTCTTCAGCCGAGCTTTGCCTTGTGGGGTGATTCCCATGCGCCAAATCTCTCGATCAGCGCTGAGAAGGCAGCCAATAACGTTGGCATTTCTGGGGTAATGATCTCAGAGAACCGTTGCCCACCCATCTTGAATGTCCAATTCTTCAATAATGGGGTTTCCGATAATACTTGCGACAAAAATAATCAGGGGTTTATGGCGTATCTTGAAAACAACCCTTCCATCAAGACCATCATCATGGCTTCGCGTTGGCCTTTATATACCAATGGTGTTGAAACCCTGCAAGCGGAAAAAAACAACCCTCCTCTTCGAATAGCTGACAGTCGAAGGAAGGTAGAACCGCCAGAAGAGAATGCCGCCGTCTTCAGACACTTGTTTATTGAAACGGTAAAAATACTTCGACAAAAAGGCTACCAAGTGATCGTGGTACACGCCCTGCCAGAGATCGCCTACGATGTACCCTCAGCGCATTTTATCGCCAGCATCTCCGGCCGTGATACCACCAGCCTGATCGCCACCAGCCTAGAGTCTTATACTACGCGCAACGCCGCCGTTGAAGCAGCCTTTCAAAAAGCCGCTATCACATACCCCGATATTCGTTTCATCACCACCACCGATCTCTTCTGCCCAAATGGAAGCACCTGTGATGTGCTAGAGAATAATTTACCGCTGTATAAGGATTGGAATCACCTGTCCACCCTCGGGCAATTACGGATGGTTTCCGGCTTTCAAGAAGCATTGAGCCAAACTCTTCTGAACCCCACAGCACCATAAGAACGATCTCCTTACCTCAATTTAAAGATTCTACTGTTCTAGCACTAACGATTCGCTTACCAACGAAAAAGCACCTCGATGGTTAGAAAATTCTTCTAACATCCGAAGTGCTTTTTTACTTGCATGCCATCTTTTTGTGTCCCAGGAGGGAATCGAACCCACGTTTGAGCCTTAGGAGTGCCCAGTTCTATCCACTGAACTACCGGGACATGAACCCATATTATAACGTAGAAATTTTGCTTTCTCCGCCTATCGCGGTGCTTATTTTCGGGAAACCAACACCTTGTTGATCCGCTTTACCAACCCGGGGCCGCTATAGATCAGGCCGGTATAAACCTGCACCAAACTAGCGCCAAGGTCAAGCTTTCGTTGCGCATCCGCCTCGTCCATTATGCCGCCAACGCCCACCACAGGAACGCGCTCTTGCGCCAATTTCACAACCTTCTCCAGCATGTCGTCACTGAGCTTGGTAAGCGGTTTGCCGCTAAGCCCGCCGGTCTCATCGCGCTTGGCTGAGCTTAGGCCCGTTCTGCCAATGGTGGTATTTGTGGCAATGATGCCGTCCATTTTTTCATCCACGATCACCCCCACCGCGTCTTCCATTTCCGCCTCCGATAGATCAGGCGCGATCTTTACCAACAAGGGGAGTTTCTTTTTATGGCTGATCTCTTCCATCTTACGCTGGTCGTGCAGCGACTTTAGCAATAACGAGAGCTGCTGCCGGCCTTGCAAGCTTCGCAGCCC
>CAIRYE010000407.1 GCA_903882765.1 uncultured Anaerolineae bacterium | reverse complement strand
CCTTCTTTGCGAAGGTTATATTTTCCGGTTTTTTCGTCAAAAAGTTCTGAGGCGGCGGGGTCAAGAGCGATGGCTACATCCGCGCCGCGACCGGCTTTGAAACCAGCTTTGGCAACAGCGGCTAAGATCACTTCAATGGCTTCGGCGTTGCTCTTAAGGGCGGGAGCATAACCACCTTCATCACCAACTAAAGTGGCATAGCCCTTATCTTTGAGTACTGATTTGAGGGCGTGGTAGATCTCTGCGCCCCAACGAAGGCCTTCAGTAAAGGAAGGCGCGCCAAATGGCATCACCATAAACTCTTGCATATCGGTAGATTGCCAAGCTGTGTGTGCGCCGCCATTGAGGATGTTCATCATTGGAACGGGCAGTACGTGGGCGTAAACACCGCCGATGTAACGGTAGAGTGGCAGCCCCAAGCTATTGGCGGCGGCTTTGGCTACAGCCAAGGATACGCCTAGGATGGCGTTTGCGCCGAGTTTGCTTTTGTTGGGGGTGCCGTCGAGTTCGAGCAATTCCATATCGATGGCTTTTTGGTCGGTGGCATCCCAGCCGAACAGGGCATCTGAGATCAGATCATTGACATTTTCAACAGCCTTGAGGGTGCCTTTGCCGCCGTAACGGCCTTTATCGCCATCTCGAAGTTCGAGAGCTTCGTGAATGCCAGTGGATGCGCCTGAGGGAACAGCAGCTCTGCCCCAAGAACCATCGCCTAATACTACTTCAACCTCAACGGTTGGGTTGCCGCGGCTATCTAAAATTTCGATCGCGGAAATACTTTCAATTGTTGTATCCATTTTGTTTCTCCTAAAATTGAACCCACAAGGTTACCGATGCGGGATGATTAACGTAGTTATTTGTTCGCGTGTTTCGCAATGGCTTTAAGGAAGCCTACAAACAAAGGGTGAGGCCGATTTGGCCGGGAAAGGAACTCGGGATGGAATTGGCTTCCAACCATATAGGGGTGGTCGGCAATCTCTGAGATCTCAACCAATTTTCCATCAGGAGAAAGACCAGAAAAAACCATTCCAGCTTTCTCAAATTCTTCGCGGTAGGTGTTGTTAAATTCCCAACGATGACGATGACGCTCTTCTATCTTATCACTTCCGTAAGCCTTGGCAGCTAAGGTGCCCGATTTTAGCATACAGGGATATAGCCCAAGCCTCATTGTTCCACCCATATCAGTGATCGACCTTTGATCGTTCATTAAGTCGATAACGGGGTGAGTGGACGCGCGATTGAATTCACTGCTGTTGGCATCTTCGTAGCCCAATACATTGCGGGCAAATTCTATACACATTAGTTGCATTCCGAGACAAAGCCCTAAGTATGGGATCTTGTTCTCACGAGCAAATCGAGCGGCCATGATCTTGCCCTCGGTACCTCGTGAGCCAAAACCACCAGGAACAATGATACCGTGCGCGTCTTGAAGTTTTTCAAGGTTCTTATCTCGCTCCAGATCAGCGGAATGGATCCAATCGATCTCGGCTTCTACGCCTGCTTCTAAAGCCGCGTGCTTAATTGCTTCGCGTACCGAAATATAGGCGTCTTCCAGCTCTACATATTTGCCAACCAAGGCGATCTTAACGCTCGGTTTCGGGGTGTTCACGCGATCAACGATCTGTTCCCATTCGCGATAATCGGGCTTTTTACGGGGTTCAAGCTTTAACATTCCTAATACATAATCGGGAAGGCCGGTTTTTTCAAGGAGGAGGGGGATTTCGTATAGAACCTTGGATGTGACCATCGGAACAACGGCGTTTCGGTCTACATCGCAAAACAATGCGATCTTGTCGCACAAATCTTTTGCCACTGGATGGTCTGAGCGAGCAATGATGATGTTGGGGGAGATACCAATAGAACGCAATGCGGCTACAGAATGCTGAGTAGGTTTGGTTTTGAGCTCGTGGGTGGCGCCAATGTAAGGAAGCCAAGTGACATGAACAAAGAGAACGTTCTCGCGGCCAACTTCGCTGCGCAATTGGCGTAAGGATTCTAGGAAGGGTTGTGATTCAATATCACCAACCGTGCCTCCAACCTCGCAAAGCACAATATCGGGGTTGGACTTCTCGGCAACCAAGGAAATCCGGCGTTTGATCTCGTTGGTAATATGGGGGATGACCTGAATCGTACCACCCAAGTAATCGCCTTTACGTTCCTTGGTAATGATTTCGTTGTAAACTTGGCCGGCGGTAAAGTTACTCACTCTGGTAGCGCGAATATCTATGAATCGTTCGTAATGACCAAGATCGAGATCCGTTTCAGCGCCGTCATCGAGTACAAATACTTCGCCATGTTGGTAGGGGCTCATCGTCCCTGGATCTACGTTGATATACGGATCGAGTTTTTGTACGGCGACGTTAAAGCCTCGTTCTTTTAAGGTTCTACCCAGTGCTGCTGCGGTGACACCTTTACCAACAGAACTAACCACACCACCTGTAAAAAAAATATACTTCGTAGTCATTTATCCTCGCTCGCGTATTTTGGTTTGCAGATCTCTTGAAAAATGTTCTCTAACCTTAAAATTATAATCTTAAAACCTTCCTATTCCTGATGATTATTTTATTAAAATTTTACGGTTTCAGAAAATTAGTTTAACAATACTATTTAGAATGTATACTAGAAGGGGATTGGAAAGAAAGTTTTTTTG
>CAIRYE010000406.1 GCA_903882765.1 uncultured Anaerolineae bacterium | reverse complement strand
TGATGAAACAATCAGATCAGGGTTGGTGTTTGCCGCTTGGTTCAAGATCTCTTCTACCGCAGCGTACTGATCGCTTGCTACTCCAAGCGTAATTACATCGCAGCCAGAATTTTGTAATAAAGCCGCTAGCATAAAGGTATTCGAATCGTAAATTTTACCGGGGGTAAGTTGTTCTTCTACAGAAATAAGCTCATCACCGCTCGAGAATAGGGCTATTTTCGGCTTACGGTGAATGGGAACGGCGGAAACACCCAGCATCGCTAGGATTCCGATATGCTGAGGAAGCAACACACTTCCCGCTGGAATTATTTCTTGATTCACGTGAATATCAGCCCCGCGCCAGCGAATGTTTTCCCCGAATTTTAGGGGAGCTACAATTTTCACTGTTTTTGGGGCAGCGCTTCCAACTTCATTCGCGGAAGCATCGGTATCCTCGATCATGACAACCGCGTCCGCTCCAGATGGAATTGGCGCTCCAGTCATAATTCGGGCAGCTTGTCCAGCGGATATAATATCGTTAGACACGTTTCCTGCCGGTATATCTATGACGACCTTGAGCGTGATCGGGTTCTCTGCTGAGGCGTTTGCGCTATCTTCCCAGCGGATCGCAAAACCATCTACACTGGAATTATTGAAGAGTGGGAAATCAAAATTTGACCGGATCTCTTGGGATAATGTTCTTCCTAACGCATCACCCAAAGTGGTGGTTATTGTTTCAAACGGTTCAAACCATTGCAGTATTTGTTCTTGAGCATCTTTTACACTTAACATATTACCCTTTTACCTGTTCGAATAGATTTTGATTATATCTGTAGTTTGAAGGAAATCGGTTATTCCCTCACTGATAATGGAGCATAGAAATACCCCATTTTGGCTTAAGGAGTAGACATTAATTAGGACAAATTGATTCGCCTTGCATGCAATCTAATGCCTAGCGATTGGAGAAATTTGTTCATTTACCTAGAGACATGTGCTTTTAATACTTTGAATTTATGACATATATCATATTCAAGAAAGTGAATAAGTTATATAATACATTCAAGAATAGGAATGTATATGGCAAATTCTCTTGATCCAATTTCGGAACTCCTTCAAGTTATTTCTCCCCCAGCTCGTTTAGAGATACTCCTTCTTGTAGGAGCTGGCGAAGCCTGTGTTTGCTATCTCGAATCTCGGTTGGGATACCGCCAAGCTTATATTTCACAACACCTTATGGCTTTAAGGCAGGCCGGTTTAATTGAGGCACAACGTGAAGGCAAATTCATTTTTTATAAGTTAGTTGACCCCAAAATTTTGCCGATCATCAAACAAGCGGCGGTTTTCGTGAATGTAAAATTGCCTGAGATTAATATTGCAAGCCCTAAGGATCAATGTTCAATTGTTGGATCGACAGAAAGTGCAACAAGCCCTGTTCCAAAAGATCATCGGGAATTAACTTTGATCATCTGAGAATAATTTTTCGATTTTGGATATGAAACGAGGTTGCGCTTTGCAAAGGATGACTAAAAATTAAAAAGCAACACAATAAATAGGTTTTTGGAGATCAAAATGATATCGATAAAAGTTCTAGGTTCCGGCTGCGCAAATTGTAAAAAACTAGAAGCTTTAGCCCACCAAGTTGTAGACCAAAAAGGTCTCGAAGCTGAATTCACCAAGGTTACAGAATACGGCGACATCTTGAAATATAACGTGATGTCCACCCCAGGGTTGGTCATCAACGAGAAAGTTGTCTCGTCAGGGCGAATTCCTTCTGTAATGGAAATATCCGCTTGGCTTGACGCGGTCAATTAAATCAAACATCAATTTCGTATTAGATTGAAAGGAATACATATGGAACAAATTTCGACAAAAACCGTTACAAAGAAGCTTTCTTTTCTTGATCGATACCTAACATTATGGATCTTTGCCGCCATGGCGCTTGGCGTTGGGATCGGATTCTTGTTTCCGAAGGCCGTTTCTGGTTTTAATGCAGCGGTTTCCATTGGCACTACCAATATTCCGATCGCAATTGGTTTGATCTTGATGATGTATCCTCCGCTCGCCAAGGTTCATTACAATGAATTAGGTGATGTTTTCCGAAATTGGAAGGTGTTGAGCCTGTCTCTTTTTCAAAATTGGATCGTTGGTCCGATTCTCATGTTCGGATTAGCGCTCATCTTTCTGCGAGGTTACCCTGAATACTTCACCGGCTTGATCCTCATAGGTCTGGCGCGCTGCATCGCGATGGTGATCGTGTGGAATGAACTCGCCAAAGGCGATAGCGAATATGCCGCGGGTTTAGTTGCCTTTAATAGCATTTTTCAGGTTTTGTTTTACAGCGTTTATGCTTGGGTGTTCATTACGGTACTCCCGCCATTTTTTGGCATGAGCGAAAAAATCGTGGCTATTTCGATCGGAGAAATCGCCAAAAGCGTATTCATTTACCTAGGGATCCCATTTATTACTGGTTTTATTACGAATTTCGTCCTGATCCGGGCGAAAGGGAAAGAATGGTACTACAAAACTTTTGTTCCTAAGATCAGCCCGATGACCTTGATCGCGTTGCTGTTTACGATCATCGTTATGTTTTCATTGAAGGGTGACATCATCGTTCAACTTCCCATGGATGTAGTGCGCATAGCCATCCCGCTTCTGTTCTATTTTGTCATTATGTTTTTGCTAAGCTTCGCGATGGGCAAGTCCATTGGAGCGGATTATTCGAAGACAACAACGTTGGCTTTTACTGCGGCAAGCAATAATTTTGAATTAGCCATCGCAGTTGCGGTTGGAGTTTTTGGAATCAATAGTGGGGCGGCTCTGGCGGCGGTCATCGGTCCATTGATCGAGGTTCCCGTGATGATAGGTCTGGTAAATGTAGCTTTCTTCCTTCAAAAACGTCTTTTTGGTGGTTCATTATCCTCGATGCCAGAAATGGTTGCCGCCGCAAACGAAGCTTGTCCACCTGATGAAAAATACCTCAGGTGAGTGATACAAAGAATACTAATTATATTGTGGAGTAAAAAAATGGTTGAAGCGATGCAAAAAAGCAGGACGTCATGGTTGTTTGTAATAATAGCGGCAGTTGTTTGGTTTTTTGTTTATAACATTCTCGAACCGCTTGCGAATTTTGCTGCTTATACATTGCTCGCGCTACCAAGAGATTCCCAATTGGGGCAATCTATCGCCTTTTTCTTGTATGATGTGCCGAAGATCATCCTGCTGTTAGGTGGGATGATCTTCCTAATTACAATATTGCGGTCCTTTTTTAGTGCTGAGCAAACCAGAAACTGGTTAGGCGGCAAACGAGAGGGTGTGGGAAATGTTCTGGCAGCCTCTCTTGGTGTTATTACTCCATTCTGTTCTTGCTCAGCCGTTCCGCTCTTTATTGGTTTTGTTGAATCAGGAATTCCTTTAGGGGTTACCTTTTCCTTTCTAATTTCCGCGCCGGTAGTGAATGAAGTAGCGTTGGTGATGCTGCTTGGGTTATTCGGTTGGAAGGTCGCGGTCCTTTATTTAGTTTCAGGGCTTACCATCGCTGTATTTTCAGGAATTGTAATCGGTCGGCTAAAACTTGAAAGATACGTGGAAGATTTTGTATGGCAGATCAAGGTTGAAAAAGGTATCAATTTACCAGAAAAACCAAGCTGGTCCAATCGATTTGAAATCGCTTGGGCTAGCACAAAGGAAATTGTTGGCAAGGTGTGGTTGTATGTAGTTGTGGGAATTGCCGTTGGTGCCGCAATTCACGGTTATGTGCCAGAAAGTGCCTTGGCTGGAATTTTAGGAAAAGAAGCCTGGTGGAGTGTGCCTGCCGCGGTCTTGTTAGGTGTCCCCTTGTATTCGAACGCGGCTGGAGTCATGCCAATCGTCCACGCGTTAATGGAGAAAGGCGCGGCTCTCGGCACAGTATTAGCCTTTATGATGGCCGTTGTTGGTCTCAGTTTGCCTGAAATGGTGATACTGCGCCGCGTTCTAAAACCACAGCTCATTGGTGTATTTATCGGCGTAGTATCCTCTGCCATTATTCTTACGGGTTATCTATTCAATTTGGTTTTTTAGACTATTTTTAAGACATAAGATCGGTTTGTACTTTAATTTTCATCGTTTTTTTCAATTCATTTTCGGGAATGAATGTGTGGTGATTTAAAGAAAGGGGTAAAAATTTCCAAGTAATTTGGTTTGCTAATTCCTAACGGGATTACAAAATATGGTGCGGTAGTGGTAAAGCCGCAATGCGGGGTAATTAAAACAAAATCGGAAGCTTTTTGGCTTCCGATAAGTATCTTAGTTGCGGGGACAGGACTCGAACCTGCGACCTCCGGGTTATGAGCCCGACGAGCTGCCACTGCTCTACCCCGCGTCAAGAAGACAATATTATCACAGAACAATTCTTACGTCAAATGAAATTGGAGCGAATTATCAAGTTAACGTAAGAAGTTCCCGTAATCGGATCATCGTTTGGATGGTGTTTTGGGGGAGTTATTGTGGCTCTTGTTGAAAGGTCTGGAAGGTCGATGATCTGGCCTTCTTTGGGCTGGTTTGGTATTCTTGAAATTTAGGTGGCTGGGTTTTTCAAAT
>CAIRYE010000405.1 GCA_903882765.1 uncultured Anaerolineae bacterium | reverse complement strand
GGATGAAACCGGTGGGGGTGGAAGTGGGGGTTCGGCTGGCCGCAACGGTACCGGTTGGGGTAACAGAATATGCCCAGTTTTTTGCCTTCGGAGATCCACAAATCAGGTTGCCGTCTCTCCCTTTTGCTGTGTATGTTCCGCCAGCGCTAGTAAACCATGATCCAGGAACATCCGCTTTTGAAGTACCACTCCGTTCCATTGAACAAGAGGTGATAGAACTTCCTGCAGGCCAACTAGTACCTCCTTTGTTGGCAGTGTCAATCACCGTGCCTGATGGGTCGATCAAACGTAAGGAATCACCATAGTTGCTTAAAAGAATCGATGAAAATATTTGATCTGCTTTTATATTGGAAATAACATTATCGTCGTTTCTTTCCAACAAGAAAAAACCTCCGGAAGGAATTTCACCGGCGAGGTCTATTCCGAAGAGCGTATCATCTGAACGAATTAACCATCCGTCCAATTTGATAGCCTTGTCGGTTGGGTTATATAATTCCAACCATTCGTCATTTGAATAAGGTATCTTGTCTAAGGATATTGTACCCATCCAGCCGATTTCGTTGATCATCAACGCACGAGCCGCTGAAGGAGTTGGGGTATTTTCCCTTGTTCCAGTTGGTGATGGTGTAAAGGTTAGCGTGGGAGTATTTGTAAACGTAGAGGTAGGTGTAGGGTTTAGAGTGGAATTTGAACTTTTTGGTGAACCACATAGTAAATTTCCACCATTATCAGTTCCATTTTTGTGAATCTCGTCATTACTCGCCCAGGCCAAATCCGTTTCAAACTCAAAACCAGGAATTCTCTCCATCGTACAACGCGTCCCATCGTTTTGCCCAGCCGGCCACCCCCCCTCGGTACTGTTTGCAGTATCGATCAATAGAGGAGTGGTTGAAGAATCGAACAAAGAAAGACTCATACCAGAATCTAACAAAGTTACCCCATCTGGAAAGAGTTGGTCCGATGAAACATTAGTCGCGATCTCGGTTGCTTCAATGAGAAAATAACCGCCAGCGGGAATTATCCCAACCAAGGGTATTTCCATAACCGGTGATAACGAAGTAATCTTCCAATCATTCAGCGTTACATCACTTGCACTTTTGTTATATAACTCGATCCATTCATGGTTGTCATTTGCTGCTGTACCACCCCAGGCGATTTCATTGATTACCACAGTCATTGGTAATTCTAGCGGTTTTTGTTTCTCTGCTCTTGAAACCGTTGGAACAATCCCCGACAGAACCATGCTGGCTATTGCTGCCAGCAGCAAGAGTGAAACAAGTTTCCGTTGCATTGGTCTCTTGGTAGTATTCATATTCATAATGATAAACCAAAAAACCGGGATATACCCGGCTTTCGGTTTAATTTATTTTAGTTTATCGGGGTTCGACAGTTAGCTTTATCGCGGTTCGAACTTTTCCTTCAATTTCGATCTCAACAAACGCCGGGGAGCAGATAATATCGACCCCTTCGCTACTCAGGTAGTTGCGCGCTAATACTACGGCTTTTACTGATTGATTGACAGCTCCAGCACCAATGGCTTGGACTTCGGCATGTTTATTTTCACGAATTACACCAGCTATTGCGCCAGCTACTGCGGAAGTACGGGAGTTCGCAGATACTTTTATGACGTCCATGGATG
>CAIRYE010000404.1 GCA_903882765.1 uncultured Anaerolineae bacterium | reverse complement strand
TTGATGGAAGGGTATTTGCTCAATAATGTCTTACCGTTCCGAATGGGCGAAATCGGCCGAGCCGCTTTGCTCAGCCAAAAGACCGAGATCAAATTTGTGGAAGCTCTTTCCACCATTCTTATCGAACGCATTACCGATTTGGCTTTCTCCGCGCTTATTCTGATCGCGGCTGTGCCCTTTATTCGTGGGGCGGGTGACGCTGGCCAAGTTGGCGGCATTGTAATGGGATTGGTACTCATTTTTTTTGTTGTGATCTTTTTCAGTATCCGATATCAACAAAAATTATTGGCCTTGCTGCGCTCGGTTCTAATGAAATATCCAAAAGCATTAGCCGTAGCAAATGACTTGATCGAGAAGTTTCTTTTAGGTTTGGATATTTTCTCAGATCCGAAAGTGTTCTTCCGATTTATGTTTTGGATGACTTTGAATTGGGGGATCGCGGTCTTCCAATACTTTCTATTAGTGAAAGCATTTTTCCCTCAGGCACAGGTGGTGTGGGGCATGTTCGCGTTGGGGGCGGCTGCTTTTGGGGGCGCTATCCCTTCGCTTCCGGGCGGGGTTGGCACTCTTGAGGGTTCCATGGCAGGGGCTTTGGTATTGCTCACCAATAATTACTCAGCTTCACTGGCTGTACCGCTTTTTAGCCGTTTGATCAACTATTTTTATAGTGCCTTGTTTGGGCTGTACGGCCTATCGACCGAAGGAAGATCGCTTAAGGGGTTATATCAATCCCTTCGAAATATCAATTCTGAAAAAAACCCACAACAATGAAAGTTTTGGAGTGAATATGGCTGGCAATTATTTTATTACTGGTGGTGCAGGTTTTATTGGTTCGAACTATGTCTTTCGTTTATTAAAACGCGGCGAAAACGTTACGATCTACGATAATCTGAGCCGATCTGGCGCTGCTCGCAATATAGCCTGGTTGAAGGAAAACTTTGGCGAATCCGCTTTTAACTTGGTACAGGCAGATGTTCGGGATGCCGAAAGCGTTTTAGTAGCCTCAAAAAAAGCGGATGTATTTGTTCACCTTGCTGGCCAGGTGGCGGTTACCACCTCCGTGGTAAACCCCCGCGAGGATTTTGAGATCAACGCCCAAGGTACCTTCAACGTTTTAGAAGCTGCCCGTCTCAATGGTCGCGATCCGGTATTTCTGTATTCCTCCACTAACAAAGTATATGGCGGTATGGATGATGTGAACGTGATAGAACGGAATGGCCGTTGGGAGTATGAAAACCTCCCCTTCGGTGCCGCTGAATCACAACCCTTAGATTTCCACTCGCCTTACGGATGCTCAAAAGGCACTGGTGACCAATATGTTCGCGATTACCATCGCATTTACGGCTTGCGTTCGGTTGTTTTACGCCAAAGTTGTATTTATGGCCCAAGACAGTTTGGGGTAGAGGATCAGGGTTGGGTAGCGTGGATGATCATCGCCGCGGTTACCGGAAAATCGATTTCGATCTATGGTGACGGCAAACAAATTCGCGACCTGCTGCACGTGTACGACCTGAACGATGGGTATGATGCAGTTATTGCCGCTATTGATAATGTGAAGGGTGAGATCTTCAACATGGGCGGTGGCCCCACCAACACAATGTCGATCTGGAAGGAATTTGGACCCCGCTTGGAAAAGTTGCTTGGCAAGACCATTCCGGTGACTTATGGCGAGTGGCGGCCCGGTGATCAAAAAGTGTTTGTTGCCGATATTCGTAAGGCAAAAAACGCCTTTGGATGGGCGCCGAAGTACTCAGTAGATGCTGGCGTTGAGCAGCTGTTTGGGTGGGTGAACGACAACAAAAAATTATTCAGCTGAGCGGTGGCGCAACCATGAAAATACTAACTGTCCTAACCTACTATCGCCCGCATACATCGGGGCTTACCATCTATGCTGAACGGCTGGCAGAGGCTTTTGCCAAACGCGGTCACGAAGTTACCGTACTTACCTCCCACTTTGATAAAAACTCACCCCAAGAGGAAGTAAAGAATGGCGTAAGGATCGTTCGAGCGCCTGTCGCTTTGCGCATCAGCAAGGGTGTTATTATGCCAACCTTCGGGTGGTTGGCGTGGAAATACGTGATGGAGAACGATATCGTTCATCTTCATCTGCCACAATTTGACGCACCCGGCTTTGCCACTCGCGCCCGAATTCTCGGTAAGAAAACCATTCTTACCTACCATTGCGATTTGCTCTTACCAAAGGGATTGTTTAATAAAGTTGTTAATACCGTGGTTCATTGGCAAAATTCAAGCGCGGCGCGGCTGTCCAACCATATCGTTACCTACACCCAGGACTATGCTGACCACTCAGCTTTCCTATCCAATTACAAACACAAACTTACCCCTATCTTACCCCCGGTAATATTGCCTTCCGTTGATCAGGCTGGTATGGATCAGTTCTATGCCAAGCATGGTTTATCCAAAACAGAACCCGGTCCCTTCATTGGTATGGCAACCCGATTTGCTTCTGAAAAGGGGGTTGAGATCCTTCTCGACGCACTGCCAAAGATCCTTGAAAAATTCCCCACCGCCAAGGTACTCTTTGCTGGGCAGCATCTAAATGTGATGGGAGAGCAATCCTATTTTGAGCGATTGATCCCGATCATCAACAAGTTTGAAGCGAGCGGTCATTGGCAATTCTTAGGTAATTTGAGCCCCGCTGAAATGGCATCTTACTATAAAAAGATCAATTTACTGGTCGTACCGAGCCTCAATTCCACCGAAGCCTTCGGTTTGGTGCAAATTGAAGCCATGATGAACAACGTCCCGTGCATCGCCTCCTCCTTACCAGGGGTGCGAAGGCCGATCCAAATGACTGGTATGGGGTTAGTTACACCCATCGGGGATACGCAAGCGCTTAGCGATGCGGTGATCGAGGTGTTTTCTAATCCTACCAAGTACCAAGGTAATGTCAATGAGATCGTTTCCACCTACGAACCAGATTCGATCGCCAAAAAATACGAAGAACTTATCTCAACCTTATAAAAAGTGAAGTGAATTCATCAATGGCCCAAAAAGATTTCTTATTTGAACACACCCGCGATCTCCCTTACTTTCGCGGCTTGCTGCGAGCAGTAGAATCCCACTTTTATCAGGATATTTCCTTTCCTGAACCCATCCTCGACCTAGGCTGCGGTGATGGGCATTTTGCTCAAATCACCTTTGAAAATAAGATCAATGTTGGTCTAGACCCCTGGACGAGACCGATCCATGAGGCACGAACCCGCGGTGTTTACAACTTGCTTTCTGAGGCGTATGGGTCCGATATGCCTTTCCCAACAGGGTATTTTTCAAGCGCGTTGAGCAACTCAGTGCTAGAGCATATCCCTAACTTGGACGAAGTATTGATCGAAACCGCTAGGGTTCTCAAACCCGGAGCGATTTTTGTGTTTTGCGTCCCTAATGAAAAATTTTTGCCGACCCTTGGCTCGGCCAGGTTTTTGGACCGCATCGGTTTGAAGAGCCTTGCCGCGGCATACCGTAGGTTCTTCAATACCATTTCGCGGCATCACACCTGCGATAGTATTGAACAGTGGCGGGAGCGTTTGGATAGAACAGGGTTCGCGGTCGAAAAAGCTTGGAACTACTTCTCGCCTGCTTCATTCAGAGTCCTTGAGGTGGGTCATTTTCTTGGTTTGCCTTCCTTGCTGATCCACTTTTTTACCCGCAAGTGGCACATCAGCAATCAACGATGGAACTTTAGTCTTCTATTATCCCTGCTAGATAAATATTATAAAGAACCGATTGCCCACGACGATGGGGTTTATACCTTTTATATAGCTCGTAGGAAGTAACGAAGCGACCATGATGAAAGAGCCAAGTGTATTAGAGTATTTGCAATCGTTGCTAGATCCGAGAGTAAAGGAGAAGATCCGTATTCCGGATCCTGAAGCCGAGCTTAATCAGGTTGATGATTTGGTCTTCGAGCCGTCAGATACTATTTCTGACGATAATTCGGCATCAAGGCAACACATAAAGCCATTCCCTTGGATTTTGATTATTTCAACTCTTTCAGCACTTCTTGCCCAAAAATTACTAGAGCCGCCCGGCAGTATGGCGGTGATCGCGTCTGTCGTTTTGTTATTTTCTATGGTGTTAGTCGGCATTTCTATTTACCGAAAAGAAGTAATTATCGACAAGCCCCGCTTAGATAAGACCGCTTCACAAAAGCTATCTTTCAATGTCCGAAGTTTTTTCTTGGCAATGGGTCTTGGTTTGGTCTCTCTCCTTTTCTTTTTGGATAACCGATTTACCTTTCTAAACCTAACTTTATGGCTTCTCAGTATCATAAGTTTTGTTTACGCTTTTTGGGTGGGAAACGTATCAGACCATTTTGGGTTTGGTGCGATCATCAATTTCATAAAACAGCGCAGCTGGAAGTTCACCATCGATCGTTGGAAAATATCCCTTTTCTTGATGGTTGGGTTGGCTTTCTTCTTCAGGTTTTTTCGGTTGTCTCAGGTGCCGGCGGAACCGTTTAGTGATCACGCTGAAAAGTTATTGGATGTATACGATGTGTTACAGGGAAAATTTAGCGTTTTCTTTGAGAACAATACAGGCCGTGAATTCATTCAATTTTATTTGACCGCCCTGCTAGCTGGGCCATTGAAAATGGGCTTGACTTTTTTGAGTTTAAAAGTGGGCACAGTTCTCATTGGTTTGTTCGCTCTGCCATTCATTTATTTGATCGGGAAAGAGTTTGGCGGCAAACGGGTTGGTATGTTCGCGCTCTTTTTTGCCTCGATCTCTTATTGGTTGAATACTATCAGCCGAATTGGGCTGCGGTTTCCGCTTTACCCTGCTTTTGCTGCGCCAGCGCTTTACTTTTTTATCCGGGGTGTCAACCGGCAAAACCGAAACGATTTTATTTTGTCGGGACTATTTCTTGGCTTGGGTTTACATGGCTACAGCCCGTTCAGGATTATGCCATTCGCCATCGTCGTGGGGCTTTTGGTGTACTTTCTCCATTATCAATCCAATGGGATCAAGACCAAAACGATCTTCAATTTTCTAGTTCTGATCATCGCATCTGTATTGGTTTTCATCCCATTGCTTGGATATACCTTTACCAACCCAGAGGCGTTCTCATCAAGGGCCTTAACAAGGCTAACCGGTCAAGAACAACCCCTAACCGAACCTGCCGCAGTTGTCTTTATCAAAAATAACTTGAAAGCCGCCACGATGTTTAATTTTGATGACGGCGAGGTCTGGGTTCACTCGATCATTCATCGCCCGGCGTTAGATGTGATCACCGTAGTGTTCTTTTTGATCGGTTTGTTGCTTCTGATCGGTCGCTATCTCAAACATCGTTATTGGCTTGATCTATATTTGGCTATCCTCTTGCCGATCCTTTTATTACCATCGACATTATCGCTCGCGTTTCCATCCGAGAACCCTTCGCTCAACCGAACCGGGGCAGCGGCGATCGTGGTTATGGTGCTCGCCGGCTATGCCATGAACTCGATCTACCTAGCCTTGAAAAAAGTGAACGTGCCATTTTCGGTTGTTGTCATTGCGGCCCTTTTGTTTTCTTCAGCGTCATCCAATTACGATTTGGTGTTCAACCAATTTTCAGCTCAATTTAAAATGAACTCGTGGAATACCTCGGATTTGGGCAATGTGATCAAGGATTATGTGACGTTAGGGAATGACCCAAACAAAGCCTATGTAATTCCCTTCCCGTACTGGGTAGATACCCGTTTGGTGGGCATCCAAGCAGGTTACCCAACAAAAGACTATGCCTTAAAGCGCGAATCTATTTCTGAAACCACCAATCTTAGTGGTAACAAGCTATTTCTCTTCAAGGAAGAAGATATTGAAACAAAAACACTCCTTGAAAAAACCTATCCGGAAGGGATCTTAGGAAAATTTACAAGTGAAATGGAAGGAAAATCCTTCTTCACGTTCACAGTTCAAGATTCTTCCACTATTACCCAATAAAAATATGATTATGAATAATAAAAATACAAAAAACTGGTTGTACACCTTAGGTTTTGTCCTTGTTCTTTTAGCTGCCGCCTATTTCCGACTAATAGGGTTGGATTGGGATCAAAGCCAAAACCTACACCCCGATGAACGCTTTATGACCATGGTGACCTCGGCGGTTGAACCAGCTAAATCGTTTGGACAATATTTTGATACGCTCAACTCACCACTAAATCCCGGCAATCGCGGCTTCACCTTCTATGTATACGGCGATCTGCCCGTCATCGCGGTGCGGATCATTGCCGAGTGGATGAACCAAATCACCCTTACATTACGAAATATCTCGTGGATCGGTTCTATTCAAACCGACTGGTTTGTTTCTTATCTTGCTACCGATGATTGGGCGGGGTACGGTCAAGTCTTTTTAGTAGGTAGGGTTCTTTCCGCTTTTTCTGATATTGCTTCTCTGATCTTTGTTTACCTGATCGCCAAGCGTTTATATTCTAAAAAAGTAGCGCTGTTAGCGATGGCACTCTCCGCAGTGACTGTGATGCAAATTCAGCAATCACACTTCTTTACGGTGGATATGTTCGCCAATTTCTTTATGATTTTGGCAACTTATTTCGCGGTTGAGATCATGTACGCCCCTGAAAGTTCTTTGGATATTTTGGGTTTGGCAAAGGGAGAGCGCAGCCAAATTGGCGCTAATATCCTTGGCTTCTTACGTGAACCGGTGTTGTGGAATACGATCGGCTTTGGTCTTGCCTTTGGCGCGGCGGTTGCCAGTAAGATCAATGCTGCCCCCTTGGCGATCTTATTGCCAGCAGCCCTCATCATTCGTCTTTATGATGTTCAGGATGTTACCCATAAAGAAAAAGTGAGCAATCACTCACTCATAAACTTTGAAACAGCGGCTTTCCTTTGTGTAATCGGAGGTTTGGTTTCGATCCTTGCTTTCCGGGTCTTTATGCCATATGCCTTCCAAGGTCCCGGAGTAGTGAATGTTTCATTGAACCCACAGTGGACAGAAACGATCGCTACCCAACGGGCCCAAGCTAGCGGCGATGTTGATTTCCCGCCGGCCTTACAGTGGACGCGCAGGTCCTTTTGGTATTCTGGCGCTAATATGATCCAATGGGGCTTGGGCATACCTTTTGGTATTCTAACCATCTTGGGTTTTTTCTGGATGGGCTGGAAAATTTTAAACGGAAAGAAAAGCCGGTCCCTCTTTTTGTGGGGCTGGGTAGCGCTTTACTTCCTTTGGCAATCTACCCAATGGAACCCGACCATGCGTTACCAACTTCCGATCTATCCGTTAGTTGCAATTATCGCGGCGTGGTTCATTTTTAATGGTCCTACTCTGATCAAGAATAAACCCCGATTCAATAAGGGAGTTTACCTTGGGTTAGCGGGCATCGTTTTATTATTAACCGTGTTTTGGGCATATGCTTTCACGCGCATTTACACTGTAGACCATAGCCGAGTTCAGGCCACGCGGTGGATCTTCCAAAATGTTCCCGGTCCTATAAATACCATTGTTACCGGGGTAGATGGTACTGAAACTGTTCAATTGTTGCCTTTCCAACAAGGTTTGGCGATCAATTCCGACGCCAATTATGGCGCGACTTTCACCGCAAATACAGCTGGAAGTTTAAATAAGCTTACCTTTGCCAAGATCAAGAATCTCGCACCCCAATCGGCGGCGGTCCTTGATGTAAAAGTTTTTGAGCAGGAAGGCTACCCCGATAATTTACCGATAGCCGAGGGAAGTGTTTCGGTTGGACAGGATCTGAGCGGGCAGCCTTACGAAATCCTATTCGCAAACCCCGCCTTTGTTGAGGTAGGGAAACCGTACGTTCTCCAATTTAACACAGCGGGAAATGTGACCCTGCTTGGGTCTGGGCCAATTCAGGAAACTTCCTGGGATGATGGATTACCACTTAGGATGGATGGTTACGATCCCTTTGGCGGTATCTACCAACCTGAATTAAATTTGGAAATGTACTGGGATGATAACGCGGATAAGCTTGCCCGATTTACCACCACGTTGGATGCCGGTGATTTTATCTTTATCAGTTCTAACCGGCAATTCGGGACGACCACCCGTGTGCCCGAAAGATATCCGTTAACCTCGAAATATTACCGCGAGCTGTTAGGTTGCCCCGCGGATAAAGAAATTATGTGGTGCTATAACGTTGCTGAACCTGGTATGTGGCAGGGTCAATTGGGGTTTGAGCTGGTAAAAACCTTTACCGCCTATCCGCGAATTTTTGGCATCGAGTTCAACACTCAGTTCGCTGATGAAGCTTTTACCGTATATGACGCTCCAAAGGTGTTGCTTTTTAAAAAGACCGCCGCGTACGATTCACAAAAAGTGGCGAGCATTTTAGGCAGTGTAGATCTGGCGAAGGTGGTTCACGTAACCCCTCGCAGCGCTCCAAAAGTGGTGCGAGACCTGATGCAAACACCGGCTAATTTGCTGCGAAATTTGGAAGGGGGAACATGGGCCGAATTATTCCCAGCAGATTCTCCACTCAATACAATGCCGGTATTAGGTTTGGTCGTTTGGTATGTTTTTATTTTCCTATTAGGCGTTTTCACCTTCCCCATTTTTTTCTATTTGCTTTCATCTCTGCCTGATAGAGGCTATCCGTTAGCTAGGCTCGGCGGGATGATCTACACCGCGTACATCGCTTGGCTGCTGGCTTCGACCACAACACTACCCTACTCCCGCACCTTGATTTCACTGATCGTGGTGGGTTTGGCGGTTGTTGGCAGCTTAGCTTTTGCCAGACAGAAACATAGTATTCTGACCTTTTTGAAAGAAAATAAAAAATACTTCGGTTTGGCAGAGATCCTTTTTCTATCGCTTTTCCTGATAGATCTGTACATTCGGTTGGGGAACCCTGACCTTTGGCATCCCTATAAAGGCGGCGAGAGACCCATGGATTTCTCATTCCTCAACGCCGTGATCAAAAGCACAACTTTCCCACCCTACGATCCTTGGTACGCCGGTGGTTATATTAACTACTACTATTGGGGCTTTGTGTTGGTGGGGACTCCCATCAAATTATTGGGTATCAGCCCATCCATTGCCTACAATTTCGTTCTACCTACCCTGTTCGCTTTATTGGGAATGGGCGGTTTTTCTGTCGTTTGGAATTTATTTGCGGATGATAAAAACGAGATAACTCGCCCCCGAGTTTTTTCTGGCGTTGCGGCGGCAGCGGGTCTTGTTTTGTTAGGGAACTTGGGCACGGTGCAATTGTTGTTCAAGTCTCTGCAAAAAATGGCTGTTTCCAATGAATTGGTTGACGCGGCAAATGTCTTGATCTTTCAGCGCTGGGCTTGGGCCGCGAATGGGTTTGGAAAGTTATTAGCGGGTAACCAACTGCCCATTGGTGTTGGTGATTATTACTGGGCACCCAGCCGAGTCATGCCGCTCGGCGATCTTGCTATTACCGAGTTCCCCTTATTTACGTTCTTATATTCCGATCTTCACGCCCACATGATCGCCCTACCAATAACGTTGTTGGTAGTGCTTTGGGTTGTTTCAGTTTTGTTGCGTAAGTCATTCGATACTATCTCGTTAGTCGCGTCGATGCTTTTTGGCGGTTTCCTCATCGGTGTACTACGCCCCACCAACACCTGGGACTACCCCACCTACCTGATCCTCGCGATCGCTGTCGTTAGCTATGTGCTGTTGATGAATCGCCAAGTACGGCTGATTCCTTTACCTTGGTTGGACGAAAAATTTCATGTCGTGATTAATTGGATCGTGTGCGTTGGGTTGGTGGTTTTGGGGTCGCAACTTTTCTTTGAACCCTTCGCCCGCTGGTATGGCTTAGCTTATGGGAAGATCGATTTTTGGCAGAACGAAAAAACCCCGATCTGGTCCTATCTTACACAGTGGGGTTTGTTCCTCTTTTCCATATTGATGTGGATGGCTTGGGAAACGCGTCAATGGTTGGCAAACACACCGGTTTCCCACCTCAATAAAATTTTGCCCTATAAGAGCATCTTACTCGTACTCACCTTCGGGACGATCCTGACAATAATTGGAATTCAGGTGGGTTTCAATGTTCCTATCGCCTGGTTTGTTTTACCGTTGGCGTTATGGACATTGCTACTATTATTCAAACCGGATAATTCCTCAGCCGATCGCTTTATCTTGTTCCTTATCGGAACCGGCTTTTTACTTACGATCATGGTCGAGATCATTGTTCTTTCCGGTGACATCGGTCGTATGAATACTGTCTTTAAATTTTATTTACAAGTGTGGACACTATTCGCAATCAGTGCCGCGTATGCCCTAGGTAAGATACTAAGCGATATGGCCAAGTGGGGATCTCGCCGCTTATTCGTCTTTGACGTGGTTGGGCTAACCTTGTTGGCTGGCGCTTTGCTCTTCACCCTCACTGCCACCTACGACAAGATCCGTGATCGAATGGCGGAAGGTGTTCCCTTTACCTTCGATACAATGACCTACATGCAATTCGCGAAATA
>CAIRYE010000403.1 GCA_903882765.1 uncultured Anaerolineae bacterium | reverse complement strand
GACAGGTTTTCGGGTTGGCTGGGTTATCGCCCCTCGGCAGCTGGTTAGAGTCATGACGAACGTAACCGTGCAAACTACATCGGGAGTTTCACCTGTTAGCCAAGCAGCCGCGGAAGGGGCTCTTAACGGTTTGCAATCTGTCGTTGAGGCTCTCCGTTTGCAGATCGAAAACAACCGAAACATTTTGCTGCAGGAGATGAAAACCTTTGCCGGCGCCAAGCTTATCACTCCCAATGGAACTTTTTACGCCTTACCCGATCTGCGGGCGTTTAATAGCAGCTCAGTGGAAATATCTCGTTTTCTTCTCAAAAAAGCGATGCTTGTTACCGTACCAGGAAAAGAATTTGGAATGGAAGGGCATATTCGGCTTTCCATCTCCGGAACGGTAAAGGATGTAACCGAAGGAATCGCTCGTATGAAATGGGCGTTAGACCCAACAAGTCCCAACGAGATCTATATTGGCGATAAAAAAATGATCCGGGATTGGCTTTGATTTTTTTGGTCAACAACCTTGAAAAATAAAAAACTTCTTTGTGAGCTATTAAGGTTACAGGAGAACTGAGCATGAATAATTTACTTCGAATCAAAACTCCCGCTGAAGATTTCGCCCAAACAAGAAAAGCTGAATACAACCTATCTAATCATGGTATAGGCAACCTGAGATTAGCTTACTGGAATCTTCCAACGGAAGCACTTTTTGAAGAGGCAATTTTTAGAGGTGAAGGGCAAATAGCGGCCGGAGGCGCTTTTACAGCGAATACCGGGAAACACACCGCCCGTTCGGCAAATGATAAATTCGTTGTTCGTGAAACCGATTCTGAAGGAAATATTTGGTGGGGAGTGTACAACCGTCCTTTTGAGGCAACGAAATTCGAGGTGTTGTACGAAAGAATGCTAGGCTTTCTTCAAGGGAAAGATGTGTTTGTTCAGGATGTTTACGCTGGGGCTGATAGTAATTTTCAGTTGCCCGTTCGCGTCATTACTGAATTAGCCTGGCATAGTCATTTTGCTCGAAATATGTTCCTTTCACCCACCTCTCTTGAAGAATACAAACGCTTTGTTCCAGAATTCACCATCTTGGCAATGCCTGAATTTAAATCCGCGCCAGCGGTAGATAACACCAACAGCGAGACCTTCATTTGTATTTCTTTCGCCAAAAAACTAGCGATCGTTGGGAATACCGCTTATGCCGGCGAGATCAAGAAATCCGTTTTCACCATCTTAAATTATCTTTTGCCCTTACAAGGCGTGCTTTCAATGCATTGTTCGGCAAACGTCGCCCACAATGACCCTGACGACGTAGCCTTATTTTTTGGCCTAAGTGGAACCGGAAAGACCACCCTATCGGCTGATCCCAATCGCCGGCTCATTGGCGATGACGAACACGGTTGGAATGATGATGGCGTTTTCAACTTTGAAGGCGGCTGTTACGCGAAAGTGATCGGGCTTTCTGAATCTGCGGAACCTGAGATCTTCGCAACGACAAAACGATTTGGTACCATTCTTGAAAATGTGGTGATCGACCCCGTTTCGAGGCTGATCGATCTCGATGATGATTCAATGACCGAGAACACCCGTGCTTCCTACCCCCTTGAGTTCATCGCCAATGCCATTCCAGAGAAAAAAGCTGGTCACCCCAAAAACATCATCTTGCTAACCTGCGACGCCAGCGGCGTGATGCCGCCGATTGCACGGCTAACGCCTGATCAGGCCTTGTACCAATTTATTTCTGGGTACACCTCCAAAATTGGAGGCACCGAAATTGGCCTCGGAAAAGAACCTGAGATCACCTTTAGCGCTTGTTTTGGCGGCCCGTTTATGGTTCATCACCCATATAAATACGCTGAATTACTCAAAAGGAAGATCGAACGTTATGGGGTTACATGCTGGCTAGTAAATACAGGATGGGTTGGCGGCGCCTATGGTATTGGAAAGAGAATAAGCATTCGATACACTAGGAATTTGTTAAACGCGGCGTTATTAGGAAAACTTGATAAAGTCGATTATTACAAAGACCCAGTTTTTGGTTTCGAAGTACCAAAAACTTGCCCCGAAATACCAGAATCAGTACTGCAACCTTGGTCATCATGGCATAGTCGCGAAGAATATGATCGAAAATACCATGATCTTGCCCAAAGATTCATCGACAATTTCGGGAAGTTTCAAGAAGGAACCCCGCAGGAAGTTATTGACGCTGGACCAAAAAAAGATTGGTGAAGAACTGAGAGGCTGATCGAAAAATCAATAAAACATGCTTGAGCGTTGCATCCACTGTTTATTAGGGTGTTTGTAAAAAAACAGCTTTGCAAAACAGAATCATTACTTGGCTTTATGAGTAGATTTATTATTTTTTTATAGGCATTATGGAAGTAAAAATAGTATTTTAGCAAGTATCTCTATATGGCAAACGATCCTACTCTTACAACAGTTATCTTTCACGCGTGGCTTATTGTAAAACAACGATCACTATTTTGAGAGAAAAGGATATGCGACGTTTCCGAAGTGAAATAATCAGATTTTAGTTGGGTCATGTAAATATTTTTGAAAAGCATCTGGACTTATTTAGACCAAATGGCAGGGTTGGTAAACCAGCCCTGCCATTTAACATTCTTATATATTTATTCACTTTTTAGGTTACTAATTGCCCTTATGATGTAGTTCAACCTAACTTCTTAAAAAGTGCTGACTTGGAATAATGTACCAATTCCTATCGTAATAAGCATTGCGAGTAAACCCCAAAAGGTAACCCGTAAGGATCCTTTCCAGATGGTAGATCCTCCAGTATTCGCAGCCAAACCACCCATGATCGCTAGGAATAATAACGAACTTCCTCCAACTATAGGAATTGCATAATTTAAAGGACTAATAAATACCATAAGCAATGGTAACGCCGCGCCAACCGCGAACGTGCCAGCGGATGCCAAGGCTGCTTGTATAGGTCTAGCAAAATGAATTTCCATCAGACCTAACTCATCTCTTGCATGAGCACCTAAAGCATCGTGCGCTGTCAGTTTTATGGCTACTTGTTTCGCTAAAGCGAGATCTAG
>CAIRYE010000402.1 GCA_903882765.1 uncultured Anaerolineae bacterium | reverse complement strand
TTGCCAGCCGACAGCACCGGGTTCAGCCATAGAGCCATTGTTTTTACTAAACGCGTGACGCATATCAGCAACGGTTCGGTTTCGATTATCCGTTACACATTCCACCATAATGGCGGATCCGTGTGGGCCATAGCCCTCGAGAGTAAATTCTTCGAAAGCGGCGGCATCTTTATCTTCACCAGAACCACGCCTGATGGCGCGTTCAATGCTATCTTTCGGCATATTTACCGCGCGCGCTTTTTCTATGGCGAGGGATAAACGAAAATTGGTGGCAGGATCTCCACCGCTACGGGCGACCATAACGATCTCGCGAGCGATACGGGTAAAAACCTGACCCTTTTTAGCGTCGGCTGCGCCTTTTTTCCTTCTAATTGTTGCCCAATGACTATGTCCAGACATTATTGCTCCTTGTTTTGTTCAACATTTTGTTGAAAGAGTTTTATAAAATTAGCCTACCAATTTTACCACAAAGGGCACAGTACTGCCCCAACTACCGCGAAGCGCTCACCCTCGATTCCATGGTGGTTCGAAGAGATCGGATGTCTTTATCGATGAAAAAGAGGACAAATAAGTAGAAGACGAAACAGAGAGCCCAAGCCGAGATACAGATCCATAAGATGGCGGTATACAAGTTGGTGGCATCGGCGATAATGCCGGCGATCAGTGGGGCGGATGCGGCGCCGATGTTCTCAATGAAATATTCCACGGATTGAGCTGTTGAGCGAACTTCTGGCAGGGTAATATCGAAAACGGTAGAAACCACATTCGGTGAAGAAAGCGGCATGAAGATGGCGGTTAAGCACATTAGGACGAAGAAGGTTCCGCGCTCGGCGATCGGGGTATTAAGCGCGAAGTACAAGAAGACCGCACCAAGAATTACACCCATCGCTGAAACCAAAATTCGGCCTTTGGAAGTAAATTTGAAAGCGAAATCACCAAGGAACCCGCCGAGGAAATATCCACCAGCGAGGATAATGATGACCGGAGCCATTAGCATCAACACATCGCCTTCAGCGTATCCGCGCTCCTCACCAAGATAAGTAAAGAACCAATAAGTGATGACGTTCCAAGGGAAGACACCGGCGAAACCTTGAAGGAAGATGAACCACATGGTCGGTTTTTTGATCACATCCATAAATGCTTCCATCGAGAAGCGATACTGGCCGACTTCCGCCGCGCCTTCATATTCAGGCTCCGCCTGACCTCGAGGAAGATCCTTCACCCCAAAATAGATCGCTATCGATAAAAGCACGCCCATGCATCCGGTGGCGATAAACACAGTACGCCATTCCCACTGAAGCATTGGGGCAATCATTAGCGCGAGGATCATACCGCCCAGATAACCGAGCGGTTGAGATAACTGCAAAATGCCATACACTTTTCCACGCTGAGTTGGTTTGAAGTAATCGGCGATCAGGCTATACAAACCAGGGTAAGCGGAATCATCGATGCCGGTTGATGCGCGGGTGATCACGAACGGGACATAGGTTCGTACGATTGCGCTCAACCAAGTGGTGGAGCCCCAAATGAGAGATGCCAATGAGAGTAATTTGGCTCGAGAATACTTATCGTAGAAGTAACCCCAAAGTGGATAAAAAACCGTACCAATGAGCAATGCCCCAGTAAGTACCGCCCCCATTTGGGTTTTCGTGATCTGAAAATCCTTCATAATTTGGGGGGTAAGTGGGCCAATAAGTAGCTTATCAACTTGGTGAAGGAACATGAACAGGAAGAAAATTACCACAACCAGTATCTTTGATGACCGTTTCGATTGGCTCATTTTGACCTCTTTGAATGTTTGATTATTCTTTATTTTAAACTCATTTCTCATTGTGGAACAAGCAATTTTGCTTATGGTAAAATCTCGCCTATGAACAACATCGAAACCATTTCAAAAATGCTTAATGTCAATCTCCAACAGGTGGACGCAACCATCAAATTGTTGGATGAAGGTAACACTATCCCATTCATTTCCCGTTATCGAAAAGAAATGACCGGTTCGCTAGATGATGAACAGGTACGCATTGTGGCTGACGAGATCATCCGGCTTCGTTTATTGGATGGACGTCGTGCCGCGATCATCGAATCGATCGAGTCGCAAGGTAAGATGACCGATGAATTGCGCAAGGAATTGGAACTTTCCGAGACGATGACCCGGTTGGAGGACCTCTACCTGCCGTATAAACCCAAAAAACGAACTCGAGCCATGATCGCCCGCGAAAAGGGATTAGAACCTTTGGCTCAATTAATTTTGACGCAATCTGGCAAAGAAAAAGATATCGAAAAAGTTGCCAGTGAGTACATCAATGAACAAGTGGAAACTTGGAAAGATGCCTTGGAAGGCGCGCGTGACATCGTTGCTGAAGCGATCAACGACAATGCCGATGTGCGTCAAATGATCCGCGAAAAGGGCCTAAAATTTGCCCGACTAAAGGTTACCAAGATAAAAGACGCTGTAGACGAAAAGCAGGTGTACGAAAGCTATTATGAATTTGAGAACCGCGTCGACCGCATTCAGCCGCATCAGGTTCTCGCCATCAATCGCGGCGAGAACGAGAACATCCTCAAGGTTAAAGTCTTGTTCGATGATCGAGATAGCGCCTACGCTATTGAGTTTCATTATCCGGTCAACTTGCTCTCGGTGTTCGCCGACGAACTCGTTCTCTCCGCCGAGGACTCGCTAAGCCGCCTCATTCTGCCCTCCATCGAGCGTGACATTCGCCGCCACCTCACCGAGCACGCCGATATGCACGCCATCACCGTGTTTGCCACCAACTTGCGGTCATTGCTCTCCTTGCCCCCACTAAAAAATCAGATCGTCTTAGGTCTGGATCCGGGTTTTAGAACAGGCACCAAGTATGCGGTGGTCGACGCCACTGGCAAATTCCTGGATTACGGTACTATTTACCCACATCAGCCACAAAACGATTGGGCTGGCTCCAAGGCCAAACTGCTGGCTGCCATCGAAAAATATAAGGTCACGCTCATCGCCATCGGCAATGGTACCGCCTCGCGCGAGACGGAAAAGCTGGCTGCCGAGATCATTAAGAGCAACGAGAGCACCAAGTATCTGATCGTCAACGAAGCTGGCGCCTCGGTCTACTCGGCCAGCCCGCTGGCCCGCGCCGAATTCCCTGAGTTAGATGTGACCATCCGCGGTGCTGTCTCGATCGCTCGCCGCTCGCAAGACCCCCTTTCGGAGCTGGTCAAGATCGATCCAAAATCGATCGGGGTGGGTATGTACCAACACGATGTGGACCAAACAGAATTAGGCAACTCGCTGGATAGTGTTGTCGAATCGGTAGTGAACGCGGTAGGGGTAGATGTGAACACTGCTTCTAGCTCTCTCCTCAAGTATGTATCAGGTATCGGTCCCAAGCTTGCCACCACCATCGTGCAGCACCGAGACGCTAATGGGAAATTTTCCTCGCGCGAGCAATTAATGGCGATCAATGGCTTGGGCAAAAAAGCCTTCGAGCAATCCGCTGGCTTCCTACGCATCCGCGATGGTGAGGAAGCGCTTGATGCCACCGCTATTCATCCAGAAAGCTACAAGATCACTTACCAATTGTTCGATATCCTAAAGCTCAACCCCTTTGCCTCCCTCGCGGAAAAAGAACCCATTATTCTTGAGGCGAAAAAATCGGACAATCTCAAGAAATTAGCCCAACAATTGGATTGCGGTCTTCCCACCCTGATCGATATTTTTGAGCAGCTAATGAAGCCAGGCCGAGATCCGCGCGAAGATGCCCCCGCACCGATCCTTCGCTCGGATATTTTGAGTATGGATGATATTGTTGAGGGAACCATTCTCAAAGGCACCGTCCGAAACGTGGTTGATTTTGGGGCGTTCGTTGATATTGGCGTAAAGCAAGATGGTTTGTTACACCGCACTCAGATTCCAAATGGAACTGTGCTGCGTGTCGGCGATGTAATTGATACCGTCATTCTAAAATTCGAAAAAGATCGTGGCCGCATCAGCCTAGGATTGAATAAAAGTTAATCGTTACTAATACGCTTATTTTGTGTTATAGAAATCAGGAAAAGGGATTGTCAGTGACGATCCCTTTTTTATTTGAACTTATTTATTATTTATTTCGAACTGGAGTTATCAATGGAAAAGATCGTCATTACCGGCATGGGCACCGTTAACCCCACTGGCTTAACCGTAAAAGAATCTTGGGACAACATCATCAATGGCCGCTCTGGCGTTGGTCCTATCACCTTGTTTGATGCCTCCAATTGGCAGGTGCAGATCGCTGGCGAGGTAAAGGATTTTGACCCTGGCAAGTATATGGACTCCAAAGAAGCTCGGCGCCGCGATCGGTACGAACAACTGGCGGTCGCCGCCGCCAACGAGGCCATCGCCCAATCCGGTATCAACTTCGATTCCTTCGACCGTTCTCGCGTGGGCGTTATCGTCTCTTCCGCCATCGGCGGCATGAAGTCGCTGCAGGATGGCATTATCACCATGAAGGACGACGGCCCCCGCCGCGTCAGCCCATTCCTCATCCCCATGCTCATGCCAAACGGCGGGTCCGGCATCATCGCCATTGATCACGGCTTGCATGGCCCAGCCTTCTCGGTAGCCTCGGCTTGCGCTTCTGGTGCCGATGGCATTGGGACTGCTTATTATTTATTACAAAGCGGGTTGGTAGATGTTATTATTGCCGGCGCCGCTGAATCGACCATTTGCGAGATCGGTGTGGCCTCCTTCGATCGCATCGGCGCCATGTCCCGGCGCAGCGCGGATCAACTCAACACCCCATCCCCCTTCGACAAAAACCGTGACGGTCTGGTGATGGGTGAAGGCGCCGGCGTGGTGGTTTTGGAACGCGAAAGCTTCGCCAAAGCTCGCAAAGCCGAGATACTGGCTGAGATGGCCGGCTATGGCAGCTCCGCCGATGCCTACCACGTCACCGCACCGGATGCTGAAGGCAAAGGCGGCTCACAGGCCATCCTATCCGCGCTCAGCTCGGCTGGCGTTAGGCCTGATCAGGTTGGCTACGTCAGTGCCCACGGCACTGGCACGCCGCTCAACGACGCCGCCGAGACGCAAGCGCTCAAACGGGCATTTGGCGCTCATGCCTACAAAATGGGTGTCTCCTCCACTAAATCGATGACCGGCCATATGATGGGCGCTACCGGCGCGCTGGAAGTCATCTACTGCGTCAACGCCATCCGCGATGGCATCCTCCCGCCCACCATCAATTACTCTACTCCCGATCCCGACTGCGACCTGGATTACATCCCCAACCAGGCGCGCCAGCAAAAGGTGGATGTAGCCATCTCCAACGCCTTCGGCTTTGGCGGCCACAACGCCGTGCTGGCCATCAAACGATACTAGCTACCAGATCTCGAAGGTGATCTGGTTATCATTCGTTTGACAAAATAGTTTTCTTGCAAAAATTTAAGTTTCGTGGCTGGAACATATTTGAGTGGCAAATTCAACAATGAGGAACGCTTATGTTTCAAAATAATTTCATCACCCAAGCCCGTAATTACGCTTCCGCCTGGGCTCGCAACTTGCTTGCCACTCCCGCGGATCAATGGGTGATTTTAGATACTGAAACTACCGGTTTAGATTCGAATGCTGAGGTAATTCAGATCGGTGTGATCGATGGATCCGGCAAAACCCTTATGGACAATGTTCTGTGCAAGCCGTTGAACCCCATCCCCGCAAGTGCTACCGCTATTCATCATATTACCAATAGCATGGTGAAAAATGCCGCATCATTTCAGTCCATCTGGGACAATTTGATCCAAATTGCGGACGGCAAGATCGTGGTTGTATTCAATGCTGACTACGATCGCCGATTACTAAATCAGTCCGCTTCCCATCTATCTTATCCTAAGACTTTCCGACCCGTTCGATGGGATTGCGCGATGATCAAACACGCCGAGTGGGTTGGGGAATGGGACGATTATCACCGATCTTTTCGGTGGCAGAAATTACAAGGTGGGGATCACTCAGCGCTCGGTGACTGTCTTGCAACATTGGAGATCATCAAGAAGATCGCCGGGAATTAATAATCAAACAGACGTAAGTTTTTTACTCGCCATTGCCGCAAATACTGCGTTCCCTGTCTCGCGTAGTAACTTTTTGATAAGCATCGAAAAATTTGCGACACCGGACTTTAATTTTGGATGTTGTCAACTTTAAAAAAATGGTATAATATCAACCGCTTTACAAAAAAAGTGGAGAGGTCGCGTAGCTGGCTTAGCGCGCGCGCTTGGAAAGCGCGTAACCTGCAAGGGTTCGCGGGTTCAAATCCCGCTCTCTCCGCCACCAAAAGGCCTTCAGCAATGGAGGCCTTTTTTCATGGGGTAACCCCTAGGGTTACCCCATCATTCCCCCCTGGAACTACCCCCCGATGGGATGGTTTGCCCGCCCGCACGATAGTATGCTGTGGGTATGGATATTCTCTCTACCCTTTCTACGAATTCGCTGGTTGTGTTTTGCGGCCGGCATGCCGCCCGCGAGCAGGCCACCGCCGCCATTACCGGCCTGGTCCTGCGCGGGCCGGTCACCGTGCTGGATAATGGCAACCGTTTTCAGCCTTACCGAGTGGCACGCCTGCTGCGTTTTGCGACGCAGAACGTGGCCGGTGTGGCGCAGAGGCTGATCGTTCGGCGCGCCTTTACCTGTTACCAAACCCTAGCGTTATTAGAAGGAACCCCCTCTTTCAACAGCCCTTATGTGCTATTAGATCTGTTGGCCAATTTCTACGATGAGGGCGTTGCCGTCAAAGAGGTTAGCCGTATTCTCACAATTTGTATGAGGAATATTGAGCGCCTAAAGGCGCATGCCCCCGTTTTGGTTACCCTTTCGCCGGCCCGCATCGATGAGCGCGCTTTTTTGCTGGAAGAGCTTTTTGCCGCGGCAGACCGTGTTCTTTTCGATGCCGATAGCCTTGACGATGGGCGGCAAACGCAGCCCTCCTTGTTCGACTACACGGAGAAATAAGATGGGCCGCACTCTCCCTACCATCACACAGCAGGTCTCTGATACCGAATCCGCCATGGCGAAGTTCCGCCGCACCCTGCGCAAAAGCGACCAGTTCGTCTTCGATGGTTTGTTCGCCAATGCCCGCCGGCACACCGCAGCCATCAGCCAAACCGATTCCCTGCTGCCGTTCGAGGCGGCCCTGCTGGCCATGCTGCTGGAGCAAGCGAAAGAGATCACAAACTTGCACAGCGAGATCGAGATCCTCAAGACCAGGATCAAGTCTCCCCGCTAGTCCGGGATGAAAGGTTGTGGAATGACGGAATATGCGGGCTGGATCATTGACCTATATCCGGATAATGCTGGCGTAGTTATCTGGCTTCTGACGGATGACCAGCAACGATTGTTTTTGCATATGCGCTTTCCCGTTACCTTCTACGCTGCGGCCCCCGCGCCTCGGCTGCGGGCTGCTTGGCAATATGTAATGAGCCAGCGGCTAAAACCTGGCCGCGAAGTTCGCCGCGATCTTTTTTCAGGATCAGTGGAAACCCTCTCCATCACAGTTCCAAACCCAGTGGATGTGGCAGGGGCGTTTTCCGCTTTTTCTGAACAGTTTCCTGACATCGATCTTTACGACGCCGATATACCACTCTCGCTTCGGTTTGCCGCCCGAACGGGGGTGGGCATCTTACACCGCTGCACCATCGAATGCGATGACCAAGACGTCCTTGCTGTTCATCCCGCCCAGGCGCCCGATGGGGTGGCCGAAATGGAGCTGCCGTTGCGGATACTGGAGCTTAGCCCAGATGTTGACCCCGCCCTAGGAACACCCACCAAAGTGAAGGTTAAATACGACCGCTCCAGCTATTTTTTGCGGTTGGAGCCGAAGCGCGCCTTTGAGATCAGCCTGCGATCGATCTTTACCAGCTATGACCCTGACCTGGTGCTGACCGATTTTGGCGATACCTGGCTTTTCCCGATGCTGACGATGAACCCCAACCGCGACCTAACCCACGATGTGCTGCGCCGCAAGGCCAATAGCTATTTTTCCTATGGCCAGGTGGTTTTTAGAGGGCAGCAGGTGCACTTGTTTGGTCGATGGCATATCGACCGAAAAAACGCCGTTTTATTCAAAGAATATGGCGTGGATGGCGTGTTGCAGCAAGCCCGCACCACCGGCATTGGTGTGCAGGAAATGGCCCGAAAATCGCCCGGCGCCGGCATCACCGCCATGCAAATGCTCACCGCGTTGCGCACCGATGTTCTGGTGCCGGTGGTGAAACAGCAGGCGGAATCGGCCAAGACGCTGAACGATCTGGTGAGCGCCGACCGGGGCGGCATGATCTACCAGCCGCTGGTGGGGGTGTACGAGCACGTGGCGCAGATCGATTTCGCATCGATGTACCCCTCCATCATGGTGGAGCACAATATCTCACCGGAGACCTACGGCAAACCCAACGCGCCCGATGGGCTGATTCCGCAGACACTGCGCCCGTTGCTGGAAGAGCGCCTGGCCATCAAACGCCAGCTGATCGAGATGCACCCGCGTGACCACCGCGCCAAATCCCTGAAGGCCCGCGCGGCGGCGCTGAAGTGGCTGCTGGTGGTGTGCTTTGGCTACTTGGGTTACAAGAACGCCCGCTTCGGCAAGATCGAATCACACGAGGCGGTCACTAGCATCAGCCGCGAGCTGCTACTGCAATCCAAGGAGATCGCCGAGGAGATGGGCTTTTTGGTGCTGCATATGTACGTGGATTGCCTGTTCGTGCAGAAATCGGGCTGCCGTACCCCCAAGGATTTCACCCCGCTGATGGAGGCGATCGTGGAGAAGACCAAGATCGCCATCGCCATGGATGGTATCTATCGCTGGGTGGCGTTTTCCCCCTCGCGCAAGGACGCACGCATTCCGGTGCCTAACCGCTACTTCGGCGTGTTCCAAGATGGCGAGCTTAAATATCGTGGCATTGAGCTGCGCAGACACGATACCCCGCTGTGGGTGGCGGGCGTGCAGCTCACCTTATTGCAATGCCTTGGCCAGGCTACCAGCCTGATGCAGATAAAGAACTACTTGCCCGAGGCTGCCAAGATCCTGAAAAAGGCCCGGACCGACCTGCGCGCCGGACGGGTGGCGGTGGATGACCTGGTGGTAAGCCAGCGCATCAGCAAAACGGTGGAGGAGTACCGCTCCCTTTCGCCAACAGCCAGGGCGGCGCGGGTTCTGCAGGAATCGGGCCATACCGTGGCCGCCGGTCAGAACATCCGCTTTGTTTA
>CAIRYE010000401.1 GCA_903882765.1 uncultured Anaerolineae bacterium | reverse complement strand
ACTATCGTTATTGTATGGCGCCACTCCAACCAGGGCAGCAATCACCATTCGATTGCATTTACCCAATTGAGGTAATTCTGAGATAATCACAGAAGACGTTACTGCGCCAATTCCGGGAATGCTTTGCAATAACTCATCCTTGGCCTTCATTTCAGGGTCAGCTTGAATCATCTCGTAGATGATGGTTTCCATCTTGGATACACTATTGTTCAGCATTTGGATATGTAGTTGTATGTCTTGTTGAACAGATTCAGGAGCTGTTTCCAACCTATTACTCTCCATAGTGCGCATATCAATCAATTGTCGTCGTCGGGTGGCACATTCGGACAGCTGAGTTTCCTTTTCGGTCATAAACTGGGTCAATTCGGGCTTTGTTGCCTCACCAAAAATGGCTAATAGATGGGCATCGATTTTATCGGTTTTAGCCAGAAACCCAATCGCCTTGGCAAATTCTCGCACACGCGAAGGATTGACCAACACAACCGGGAACCCTTCATCGTGCAGGGTGGTCAGGACCAGCTGTTCATATCCACCTGTCGATTCGATCACGATCATTCCTGGGGAAAGCTGCTCAAATTTTAGGATCACATTCTTTATCCCAGCCTTGTTGTTGGGTTCGCTCCAACTTTCTCCATCCTTACCAACCGCAAGATCCAACCTTGCTTTGGAAACGTCAATACCTATATAAACGAGATCGGATTCATTTTTCATTTTGCCGTGTCCTTTATGTATCATTGCCAATTGACCCGTTCTAGCAAAATGCGGACTCGTGTCCATTCAACTGTTCGGGCGCAATCGTTGGTGAAAATGGCACCCGGTGCTTTGTGGCGGTCTCATATTGGACCAATTCACACTCTGGTTGCCAAGTTAATTTGATATTACTCCTTATTGAGGAGGGATGGCACAACGAAATTGCTTTGTGGCGGATTATTTCCAAAACACAAATCGTTCTGTTATGCCATCGTTTTTATCATACTAGTCACGAAGGGCACTAGGAAAAGCAATTTATGGGGAGGGGCAAAGGGGGTCTCGCTTAGACCGCTTGGCGCGCTATGGGAATGCCTATTGAGGAACGAGTAGTATTTTCCCACATTCGACGATCAACTTGCAGGCGGGGGGATTTTTAGCCTTTTTTGGGCGAGTAGTTCTCTTTAGCCGGGTTCTCAATAAAACCTGGAAGCGGAAAGGCGCGACGAGCTACCCAGATGAAATTGGTACCCAACCGCGTCTTTGAGGAAGGTTTTTGTTATTAGCATAGGTTATAATAGAACCCATGAAATACGAAGCCTTAATTTTTGATATGGACGGTACCATCGTTCACAATATGCCGGCGCACAACCAAAGCTGGCAAGATACCTTGGCCGAGGCTGGTGTGCAGATCGACCAAGACGAGTTCCATCGGCGTACCTCTGGTTTGAAGAATCAGGAGATCCTGAAAATGATGCTGGGGAACCAGCTTTCCGACCAGGACATTAGCTATTGGACTCGCCGAAAGGAAGACCGCTATCGCGAGAGCTTCTCCTGCTGCATCGAGCCGGTGCCTGGTTTGATAGAACTTTTGGAGCAGGCAACAAAACTTGGCATCAAATTAGCGGTGGCCAGTGCCGCGCCGCCCGATAACCTGACCTTCATTTTGGATGGGTTGGAGATCCGCGGTTATTTTAAAGCGGTGGTGGGTGGCGAGGATGTTATGCACGGAAAGCCCGCCCCTGACATCTTTTTGAAGGCGGCTGCCATGCTGGGTGTTGAACCCGCGAATTGTTTGGTGTTCGAGGATGCCCTGGGTGGCATTGAGGCAGCCCGACGAGCTGAAATGGATGTGGTTGCCATTCTTACTACCTTGCATCGGAATGAGGTGACCGGCACGCCGCATTTGATCAGCGCTGGCCCTGATTTTACCCACTTTGATCTGTTGGCGGTCGCGGGGTAATTTCGCGGATCCGCCTTAGTATAACTTGACCTAATTATGTGAACACTGCTTGTAAAAGGGCAGTGTTTTTTTATTGTGATTCGGGACATGATTTTTTAGATGGTTTTGATATTAGCAAAACAAATGGTAATGCCGTGTTGAAAACAGATATACTTATCCATACTATCGAAGATATTGAGGAGAGCGGACATGTCAGCTTGGAAAGATGAAAAGTATCAGAAAGCTATTGAGCAGGCACCGGAGCGAAAGAAACGGTTCCTGAGTACGTCCTCGGAGCTGGTAGAGCCGCTGTATTCCCCAGAGGATCTGGCGGGGTTGGATTATGCTGAAGATCTAGTCAACCCGGGCGAGTTCCCTTATACCCGTGGTGTGCACGCCAGTTTATACCGCAGCAAGTTGTGGACCATGCGCATGTTCGCCGGCTTTGGCACTCCCGAAGAGACCAATCGCCGATTTAAGTATTTGTTAGAACAAGGCCAAACTGGCCTCTCGATCGCCTTTGACCTTCCCACCCTGATGGGGTTGGATACGGATTCTCCTGAGGCGGAGGGTGAGTTTGGCAAGTGTGGTGTCGCCATCTCTTCCTTGAAAGATATGGAAGCGCTGTTGGATGGGATCCCAATGGATAAAGTTAGCACTAGTATGACCATCAACTCGCCGGCATCAATTATTTGGGCGATGTACATTGTAGCTGCCGAAAAGAAAGGCGTTAGTGCTGGGCAATTGCGTGGAACCATTCAGAATGATATTTTGAAAGAGTTCATTGCCCAAAAAGAATACATCTTCCCGCCAGAAGCCTCGATGCGGTTGGTGACCGATACCATCGAATACGGTACAGCGCATTTGCCGCAATGGAATACTATCTCGATCAGCGGGTATCATATTCGCGAGGCCGGCAGCACGGCCGCCCAAGAGCTGGCGTTTACGCTGGCGGATGGGCTGGAGTACACACGCTGGGCGCTGGCGCGAGGGATGAATATCGATGATTTCGCGCCGAGGCTATCCTTTTTCTTCAACGCCCACAATGACCTTTTTGAGGAGATCGCCAAGTATCGCGCGGCACGGCGAATTTGGGCGAGAAAAATGCGAGAGGAGTTTGGCGCGAAGAATCCCCGCAGTTGGCTGATGCGCTTTCATACCCAAACAGCAGGCTGCAGCCTCACTGCCAGCCAACCTGAGAACAATATTGTGCGGGTGGCCTTGCAAGCGCTGGCGGCGGTGCTGGGCGGTACGCAAAGCTTGCACACCAACAGCATGGATGAAGCGATCGCGTTGCCATCGGAACATGCCGTGACCGTAGCGCTGCGAACCCAGCAAGTGATCGCGGAGGAGAGCGGTGTGACCAACACCATAGACCCGTTGGGTGGGTCGTATTATGTGGAAGCGCTCACGAACCAGATCGAGGCGCAGGCGGAGGAGTATTTCAAGAAGATCGAAGGGCTTGGCGGGGTATTGCCGGCTATCGATAAAGGCTTTTTTCAGCGGGAGATCGCCGACGCGGCATTTACCTATCAGCGGCAGATCGATGCTGGCGAGCGGGTGATCGTAGGGGTCAACGCTTATAACGATGATTCCCGTCCATCCATCCAGTTGTTGGAAATGGACCCGGCCGGTTATGAAAAGCAGCGGGCAGCGCTGGAAGCTTTGAGGCGCAACCGCGACGCGAAACGAGCGGAGCAGGCTTTGGAAGGGCTGCGCTTGACGTGTTTGGGCGCGGAGAACACTATGCCTGCGATCTTGGAGGCGGTGCGAGCTTATTGCACACTTGGCGAGATGGTAGGAGTGATGAAGTGTGTCTTCGGGGTGTATAACGAGCCGGGTTGGTTTTAGGGGTTGTGTAGATCTGTTGGCGATATTGTGGGAAGGTGTTGAAGAACAGTAAGAACATTCAACTCACGTGTCGGTCTGACCGATTCTCGAAGATGGCAAAGGAAAACCTATTTTCGAAATTGAAATAGTTGGTTCGGGTGGAGGTTTCGAAGGATTTAAAAAGTGGTGGTTCTCGAAGATCACGAAGGTGGTGTAGGAGAAGTTATGGGCGGGCTCGCAAGGTAATCCCTTTTGGCATGAAGTGAAAGGTACTGGTAGCTTTTCGCACCAGATCGGGGCTGGGAGAACAGGGTCAACCAGAGAATGTCGAGATCAGGGTTTGGCGGTCTCGAAAAGCGATCTTTGAAATCATTAGGGAAAAACTAGGGTGTTTTTCTGTGCGATTTTGTCACAAAATGGCGATGTACGGGTAGAATAGTTGGTTGAACTTTGGAGAAATTTTACCTGTGCCTGCCGATTCTTCCCGTATCCGATTCATTGATGTAGCCAAAGGATTTACTATCCTGTTGGTCGCCATCAATCACAACCCCTATCTGCGAACCGCCGTTGGGCCAACCTTGGTGGCTATTTTGGGATTGGTGCGGCTTCCCTTTTTCTTTTTTCTGTCGGGGCTATTTCTCAACTTCAACTGCGAGGGTTTGATCGGCAAAAAATTTCGCTCCCTGATAAAACCATACTTTGTTGCTACCATTTTGTTTACCATCATCTATGGTGCGAGCGAGGGGGAACCGATCCGGCAGTTGATAGGGGCATTGTACGCCAATGGCAGCAGCATTATCGATGTGCCGATCTGGTTCTTGCCCCACCTCTTTCTCACCATTCTTGTCGCGGTGTTGATCTTTCGCGTTTTTAAACTTGGGCAAGGGATCACGTTCAAATCGGGTTTGGTTTTGATGGCGCAATTCGCTGCGGGGGCAGCTTTGATCGGCATTGTGCCCGTGGTGCAGCTGGCGGGGTATCCGTTTCAGTGGCTGCCTTGGGGGCTGGATATTGTGCTGCTTTCTTCTTTCTTTTTATTATTGGGTCAGCTGTTGCGCCAACAGGTCTTTACCTTCAAGGTCAATGCACCCTTGGTGGTGGTGGCTTTTTTCACCTTTTTGCTGGTGGCAACTCTCACCAACGCTAGATTGGATCTGGATCATCGAAAACTGATCAACCCCGCGGCGGTGTTGTTAGCGGCTCTTAGCGGTATCCTGCTGTTTTTGGCCATTGCCAAAGCGGTCACACGCATTGAACCGTTGGCGGCTTTCTTCGCTTTTACCGGCCGCGCCAGCCTGATCATCATGATCTTTCATTACCCTTTTTGGGATCTGGCTTTGGATCTCTTTCCACAAAGCATTCGACAGCACACCCCCGCCTGGTTTGGTTTTGCCACCTACGTGATCAGCATTGGCTTATCTATGCTTACCTACCTTGCGATCGATCGCTGGCAGATCATCCGCGGCTTACTGCTGCCCAATGGCCGCGGCACCGATCAACAACCCGCCCAATAATTTCAATAATTCTCAACAATCCTATTGCAAATTTTCCTTCATTGTCCTATAATAGAACAAATGAGCTAATATGTAAAGAGGAGTTGCGGTATGCCGAACTGGTGTGATAACTTGATCATTGTTACGGGTAGGATGAACCGGATTTTTGAATTGGTGGGTTGGATCGATGATGGGAGCGGAAATTGTATGGACTTCAACCGGATCGCGCCGATCCCTTTGGGGGTGATGGAGAAGGACGGGAGTTTTGGCGAAATGGCGCGGCACTGGTTGATGGAAAACTGGGGACCGACCCGTGAGATCGAATCCTGCCAGTATTTGTTTTTTGAGGACAAGATGGAAATCACTTTCCCCTCTGCTTGGGGGCCAGCTACCGGTATCACCAAGGAGATGGCTCGGAAATTTCCTGATCTGCGCTTTCAGCACCAATACCAAGAAGGCTGGAACAATTTCAGTGGGGTATTGATCTGTGAGGAGGGCCAACTATTGAAAAAAGTGGGCGGGGATTTTTTGGAGTACTTCTATGGGGATGTTAGGGATTATTTTAATATCGATGAAGTAGACGGCGGCAGAGAGTATCTCGAGATCTTATCCAAATTATTCAAGGTAGATCTGAAGCTTGTCTTTGGACTGGCCAACTCGTACCCCAAGGACCAATGGTACACGGGGTTGGTTGACGCGATCCGCCCATTCAGTTCTAAAAGGAAAGCTTTGGATCTGTTAATGGTCTGAGGTTTGAGTTGTTTTTATGAGATTTTAACCCGGAGACAAGTTGAGAGTTATGTTATAGAATTCGGTTGTAGTTCAAAACATAATTTTGGGAGGAATGGAAATGACAGATTGGTCAGCAAATTTACTAACCGTACGTGGCGAATCCAACAAAATATTGGAAATGGTGGATCTTTTCGATAGTGAAGGTAAGAATGCTTTTGATTTTGAAAAGATAGTACCTATCCCCCAAGAATTGGTCAGTGAAAATGGTGAGAGTTCAAAAGAACTGGGCGACTGGCTTTTGGAACATTGGGGAACATGGTACAACCCCGGGTTCGCTAGCTTTGTGCATTTTGATGACAAGCTCGAAATATCCTTTTCAACATCCTATGGGCCGTCATTCGGTATTACAAAATCTTTAGCGAAAAAATATTCCCACCTTTCTTTTAAACACCAATATGTATTTGAGGGTTGTGAGGCTGGATTATTGGAATGTGATAAAGGGATGGTCACAATGGAGGTTGAGGTTGGGGATTTTTATGAATATGTTTTTGGCGCGGTTCAGGACGTATTTTATGCGGATGAAGAAGATGATGGGCAAGAATTCCTTGAAGAGATGGCGAAACTATTCAAGCTGGATCTGCCAAGGGTCATTGAAATCTCCAAAAAGTATCCGATGGAGCAATGGTACACCGGGCTGGTGGGTGAATTGAAAAAGGTGGGCAATAACAACAATGTTTGGTAGAAGGCTACCAAACCCGATCAGACCTTCTTGACCTGATAGGTATCGAAATCGCGCACTACCACGGCATTGGGGTGGATGGCTTGTGCCTCGGCGGCGACATCTTTTTCGCGGTAGCGGCGTGAGATGTGGGTGAGCAGCAATTGGTCTACGCCGGCTTTTACGGCGAGCTCGGCGGCGCCTTTTGCAGTCATATGGCTGAACTGGCGCGCCATATCCACATCTTCATCGATGTAGGTCGATTCGATGACCAAGGCGTTAGCGCCTTGCACATAGGGAAAGATATCATCAGTGCGGCCGGTATCGCCGATCACAACCAGCTTGGTGCCCTTTTGTTCGGGGCCAAGAACATCTTCGGGGCCAACCGTGCTGCCATTTTCGAGGGTGATCGTTTCGCCGTTAACCAACAGACTGCGGACGTGGCCGAAGGGTACACCCAGGGCGTCGGCAACTTCGGGAAGGAAGGGACGGCGTGGTTTTTCTTCGAATACATAGCCGAGGCAATCGGGTCCGCGGTGGGTTACCGGGATGGCTGATACGGTGAAATCCGCTTCATCATAGATGATGCCGGGGGTGATCTCGCGATAGCTTAACATCATTGGCGGGGTAGTGCCGCGTAGAACAACATCATTTACCAGCACTTTTACGCGCTCTAAAACGCTTTTGCCAGCGCAGATCTCAAGGCTCTCGATCGACTCCCAACGGATGAAGGTGGACATAAGACCGCCAAGACCCAGGATGTGGTCGAGATGGCCATGAGTGAGCAAAATGCGGTTGATCGACTTGAAGCCGATGCCGGATTGCAAGATCTGCCTCTGGGTGCCTTCGCCGCAATCGATCAGAAAACGATGTTCGTTATGCTTTACCACCTGGGCTGATAACCCCCGCCGCGCGGATGGCGCTGACGCTGATGTTCCTAAAAAGACGATCTCAAACAATTCTATTCACCCGATTACTTTCCTTTAATACTATGTGGAGTACGATGGTCTAATTTTACCTTATTGGAATGCTGAAAAGACCACCTTGATAAAAAATGGATGGCGTTCTTTGCCATCCATTTTGTGGGATCATTCGGTTTCGGTTACTTTTGCTATATGCCTAAACACGCCCGGCTCGATCCCGGTTCGCTGCGAGTTTAGCAGCGTCATCCCTTGAAAGGGCAGTATCTCGATCAGCGGTTTAACGCTATCGGGGACATCCGGCAGTAGGAAGGTGGGGAGGACGGGATCAGGTTTGCCAGCCAGCCAAATGACGCGAGCGCCTTTTTGATGCGCTTCGATGGCGAGCTCATGGTTTTGCGAAACGGTTTTTGCCGTGCCTTCTAAGATGAAGAGGGTGAGGTGTTCATCAACCATTTCAAAAGGGCCGTGGCGAAAATCGGATACGTTCATGCCGGTCATCATGGTTTTGGCGGCTTCGGTGTTGATCAACGATCCGTTGGCGATGGCTCCCATAGAGGGGCCGCGGCCGAGGAAGAGGGTTTTCTCGAGCTTGCCACTAACTGTGTTCAGTTTTTCTACTTGGGCTTCGAGATCGTTGAAGAATGCGGTCATTGGGGCGATCGTCGCGAGCATTTCATCGCGCAACTTTTGCCAATCTAACCCGTTTAGCTGGTAGGCTACCAAGAGAGAGATCGCTACCGAGTTGAGGTAGGTTTTTGTGCTTACGGTGGCTTCTTCACCGGCGTGCATCACCAGCGCCAGATCGGCGGAATGTGCTAGGATGGAAGCGGGCTGGTTGGTGAGGGATAGCTGAAAGGCGGGCCGTTTGTTTTTGACGGTTTCGAGGTACCTGACGATCTCAACTGATTTGCCAGATTGCGAGTTGATCCACAACAGGGTGCCGGGCTGCATAAGGCCGGGGGCGTAGTGCAGCAACTCGGCGGTATTCATATAAATGGTGGGGGTGGCGGCGTTGGTCATTACTAGGCTGGCGGGGTAATGGCTGTTGTGCGAGGAACCCATTCCAGTGAGAATGACGCGGCTGAACTCGCCGGCGGCAAAACGATTTGCCAGCAACTGTACTTCGGCGGATTGATAGTTCTCGATGGCTTTTTTGAGCGCAGCTGGTTGGGCTAGCATATCTTGGATGTAGGAATTGATTTTCATGGTTTTACTCTTCTTTGTAAAATTGGTTTATGGCGCAACGGGCGCCACCGATAACGCCAGCGAGCTGGCCTAGCTTCGCCACCCGAATGGGGAGCTGGTGGATGGGATAGACCTTGCTGTGCTGCTTGATCACCCTCTCCACTTCATCTTGTAATAGATCGTACGAGCGGATAATGCCGCCGCCGAGCACCACACAATCGGGCAGCAGGATCCACATATAAGAGACAATACCGAGGCCGATGTAGCGGGCCGTTTCTTTGAGTATGGTTTGCGAAAATTCATCACCTTTGCGAGCGGCTTCCACCACCATCTCAGAAGTGATGTCATCGACCGAGCTCACCATTGTCAGCAGCATGGAATGGGTATTGACGACCCTAGCCTTGGTGATGGCGGCGATGCCTGGGCCGGCGCAGAGCACTTCCCAGCAGCCGTTGCCACCGCAAAAACATTCGGGGCCGTTGGGGTCGAGGGGCAAATGCCCGCCTTCGGTGTGAGTGTTAAGGTGGCCGCGGTAGACTTTGCCGTTGATGACGTTGGCTGTTCCAACGCCTGTGCCAAAGGTAAACATGGTAACGTGGCGATAACCTTCGCCTGCGCCAACCCAATTTTCACCCATCGCGGCAGCGTCGGCATCGTTTTCGAGCCAGACCGGTATGCCGAAATGGTCTTGTAGTGGT
>CAIRYE010000400.1 GCA_903882765.1 uncultured Anaerolineae bacterium | reverse complement strand
TGCCGCGCACGGTGCCATTGATGTACAGGAGCTGGATTGCGATTATCTTGTCTCCTCTGCCTATAAATACTTTGGGCCGCATATGGGCATTCTGTATGGCAAAAAAGAACACCTTCAACGGTTATATCCGTACAAAGTAAGACCAGCTTCTAACGAGCTGCCCTCCAAGTGGGAAACCGGCACGCAAAATCACGAGGGCATTGCCGGCGTGCTTGGCGCGGTGGAGTACTTTCAATGGGTAGGGCAGCAGTTTGGACAGGAGCATGAGCAAGCTTTGCTCGCAAAAGGCTTCAGCGGCCGCCGGTTGGATCTTAGAAAAGGGCTGGCTTCCATTCACGCGTACGAAATGGAATTAAATCAGGCGTTACTAATAGCCTTACAATCCATTCCAGGTTTGCGGCTATATGGTCAAATTGATCCCTCCAAACTCGACCAGCGTGTTGCCACATTCGCGTTCCGGTTGGAAGGAATCTCACCCCAGATCGTTGCCGAAGAACTTGGCAATCGCGGCATCAATGTATGGGATGGCAATTATTACGCTATCAACGCAACCGAGCGGCTTGGTGTTGAAGAAAGTGGCGGCATGGTACGGGTTGGCGCGGTGCACTACAATACGATGGGTGAAGTGGAAAAATTACGGCAGGCATTGCTGGAAATCAGCCAATCCGGTTAATTCATACGAGATATACTTTACCCCATCCTTGCTATTATTTTTATTGCGAAACCGTTTTTTCGGCCGAACATCAGCGAATGGAGCAGAAATCGATAAATATCGAATTTTTCCGTATACCAAGAGCCTAATTTGATCATTTCAGAAAAAAAAGACTGGTTCCAGAGAGCGAAATGCCTACTAATGAGGAACAAAACAATAATTTTCAGGAGAAAAATATGACCTATAACATAAAACTTTACATCGCAACCCTTCTTGCCTTTTTCGCCATCGATATGGTGTGGCTCGGCGTGGTGGCGCAGCCTTTTTACCAAAGCCAAATCGGTTGGCTGCTTAGTCCTAACCCAATTTGGTGGGCGGCAATTTTGTTCTATTTACTTTTCTTGGTCGGTGTCGAAGTATTCATTTTGTTGCCTGGTCTCAAAGCTGATTCCTTTAAGAGCACACTGCTGCACGCCGCTCTTTTCGGGGCGGTAACTTATGCTACCTACGACCTTACCAACCTCGCTACCGTTAAAGACTGGCCCCTCATCGTGACGGTTGTAGATATGGTTTGGGGAACCACGGTAACGGTCCTCATCAGCGCCATCGGTTTTTGGGCTGGCAAAAGACTAAAGTAGATTTTTTAATATTCGGTTTATAGAATCTGGCTGCTTACCAAACAGCCAGATTTTTTTGGTTAAACTCCCCAATTAATTTTCTTGTGATACCAAACAAATTGACAGAATCGTAGTTTATCCAACATTCTGAATGATTTGTCGGTTGACGCGCATTGGGATTTTCGATATAAACAACAAATGTTTAATAAAGAACATATGTTTTAATATCATTTCAATTAATAAGGAGAAATTATGACCATCGCGTTGTGGATCGTTCAAGTATTATTAGCCGGCATGTTTGGGATGGCTGGCATAATGAAGACCTTTTCGGTAGAAAAAGTTCGTGGAATGATGCCTTGGGCAAAGGACAGCTCTACCGCCTTTATCCGTTTTATTGGTATTTCAGAATTACTCGGTGGGTTGGGGATGATACTACCCATCGTAACAGGAATTCTCCCTTGGCTTACTCCGCTAGCCGCTTTAGGTTTTATTATCATCCAAATTCTTGCTATTGTTACCGTACATTTACCCCGTAAGGAATACAGTTCCGTTGGAATGAATGCGGTGTTATTAGTTCTCTCAGTTTTTGTTATTTGGGGGCATTGGAACCTTTTCGGTTTCTAAGACCTAGAGCTGATAAATTCGAAAAACTGGTGACTTGGTCTTTATGATTACCAGTTTTTTTGTTTAAAAATGAAATTTCATCTAATCGACCAGATTTTTTGGGGTTGATTCTATATATTACGGCTTTACCTTCTCACCCAATATAAGTGCAGTGGCTTCACTCTCCTATGATCTTCACCAAGGCTCGTTTTTGGCGGAAACCATCGAATTCTCCGTAAAAAATCTGCTCCCACGGGCCAAAATCGAGCTGACCATTGCTTATTGCCACCACAACCTCGCGTCCCATCACCTGTCGCTTTAGGTGGGCGTCGGCATTGTCTTCGCCGGTGCGATTGTGGTGGTAATGGCCGAGTGGCTCGTGGGGGGCAAGAGCTTCTAACCAGGCATCGTAATCGTGATGCAATCCACTTTCATCATCATTGATGAACACGGATGCGGTAATATGCATGGCGTTGACGAGGCATAACCCTTCTTTGATGCCGCTTTCGCGCAGGCAGGTTTCTACCTCTTCGGTGATGTTTACAAAGCCTCGGCGAGCCTGAACGTTAAACCATAGTTCTTTGCGATAGCTTTTCATTTTGTACTCCTTGACAACTGTCTATTCCCGATCGATTTTACCAAATTATATATTTTGCACACAATTCTTGTGTAGAATTATTAGTGGGGAAGAATTAATCATTGTTGGAGGTGTTGGATGTTGCTGTTGATGAAGATCTCTTGGCGAAATATCTTGCGCCAAAAAAGGCGAACGTTCATTGTTGTGATCGCCATGGCGTTAGGTATTGGCTTGATGATGTTTTATGATGGGTTGATGGCGGGCTTTACACAATCTGTGTATGGCAATGCCATAAAAGTGTTAGGAGGTAATGTTCAGGTTCACGCTCCGGGATACCGAGCAAAAGCCGAACAATTGCCCATCATTGGATTGCAAAATGAAAGTGATGTAATTGCTAACGCTCTTCTTTTACCACAAGTAGTTGGGGCTGGCCGGCGCATTCGAACTGGCGGGCTAGCCAGTACTCGTGAGGGGGCTTTTCCGTTAACCATCATCGGTTTTGAACCTGAAGCCGAGGCAAAAGTGAATCTGGCTAGCCAATACCTCAGCGAAGGTCGCTACCTCACGGCGGACGATGGCGATGTTGTATACATCGGTAAAGGCCTTGCGGATGAAATGGGCGTAACCATTGGCGACCGAATTAGCTTATCCGGTCAAAGCACGCATCAGCAGATGCGCACACGCACTATGACCGTTATTGGAATATACGACTTAGGAATGGCAGATCTTGAGAAACAGAGCCTTTATATGTCTCTTAGCGAAGCGCAAGATCTCTATGGTCTCACGGGTTCTTCCACTGAGATCGCAATCTATTTGCAAAAAATTGGGCAAGAGTCTTCCGTAATCAGAGCCCTTAATGCTAGTAATCCGGGATATGAAGTGGAATCATATGAGACCAATTTCCCTGAATTGCGGTATGCCATCAATGGCAAGAATGGTGTGATGACCATCTTCAGCGGTGTATTGTTGCTGATCGCAGGGGTTGGAATTATGAATCTACTATTAATGTCGGTGTATGAGCGTACCCGTGAGATCGGTGTATTAGGAGCCTTGGGTTTTACCCCGCGGCAGATCAGCCAGATGTTTTTGATCGAAGGTACGATGATCGGTTTCGTAGGATTGGTCGCTGGGGTTGTGCTTGGCTTAGCGATCAATGGTAGTTTGATGTTGGTGGGGCTGGATTTTAGCAGTTATGGTGATGTAGCAAGTTACATGGCACTTATCACCGATAAGATCTACCCAACCTGGGGGGTGGAAAAACTACCCCTCCGAACTCTCACCGTCACCGTGATTTGCATCCTATCAGCTTATTTCCCGGCATACGAAGCCTCGCGAAATGAACCTGCGGAAAGTTTGCATTACGTATGAGGCACATAAGATGAATATTCTATTTTCAATGGCTTTTCGTAATATTGGCAGGAACAAACGGCGCTCGATCCTTTCCGCGGTTGCGCTGTCGGTTGGTGTAATGTTGTTATTGCTGATGGTAGGTTTTTTGAATGGCGAGATGAATAGTACTCAGGATATGACCATTCGTCTACAAAGCGGTCACCTTCAGGTGAGAGCGCCAAGTTACAATGAGAACAAAACCAGCTTGAAGTGGGAAGATCTGATCGAGGATCCAGACAAAAAGGCGCAACAAATTGCGTCTCTAGCCCCGGTTTTAGCAGCGACACCGAGGTTGTATCTAAGCGGTATCCTCGCGGTTCAAGAACAAACCGCCGGAGTGCGCATTTACGGTCTTGATCCATCATCTCCGGCAAGTGAGCCGTATGAGTCAGGGATCGTTGCCGGCACCAACATCACCCCAGATGACAAAAATGCAATTTTGATGGGCAGACCCTTGGCCGAGCGATTGAAGTTGAATGTGGGCGATATTATACAACTCTCAGTTAATACCAGCAATGGCGATGTGGCTGACCAGAACTTTGAAGTGCGCGGAATTTATACTACAAATGTGATCGGTTTCGATAAATCTACCATCATTATGCCGCTTGCCAAAGCCCAGGCAATGGGCAAGGCGGAGAATCACGCATCACTTATTTTTGTACTTCTTAAAGATAGAAATGATACCGATGCTGTGATAGCGTCCATTCAAGGCAGTGGGTATCAGGTCCTTGGTTGGAGCGAAATGAACGAATTTATGATGGTTATGGAAGAAATGGCGGGGCAGTATTTTATTATTTTCTACATTATCGTTCTTTCTATCACCGCTAGTGTTATTACGAACACACAACTTATGGCTGTATTCGAACGTACTCGCGAAATTGGTGTTCTCACCTCAATGGGTATGAAAGCCCGCCGCATATTAGCCCTCTTCATGTTGGAGGCTGGCTACCTTGCCGTGGCTGGTACCTTCATTGGAATCATTCTGGGTATTTTGGTTAATCTTCTCTTTGGCATAGTTGGGTTTACCTTTGGCGATTTTGGACTAACGGATGTCTTAATGCCAAATACAATCTACCCGCAGATCAATTTTAGTAATATAGTCGAAATTAGCATTTATAGTCTAGTCATCACCATGTTGGCTAGCATTTACCCGGCGTTTGTTGCGGCTCGCATGGAGCCTGTTGAAGCCCTTCATGGTAGTTTGTAAAGGAAAGCAAGGAGAATATTATGACTGTAGCGAAGATTATTGATGTAACACGTTCCTTTTTAACTGGTAAAATTGAAACCCAAGCTTTACGGGGCATCAATTTAGAGATACAGCAGGGCGAATTTACGGCATTGGTTGGTCCTAGCGGTAGTGGAAAAACCACCTTATTGCAGCTGATAGGTTGTTTAGATCAGCCAACCTCAGGAAGCGTTATAATAAACGGTACTGATGTCAGCAAATTAAGCCGAAGCCAGCGGGCCGATATCCGCCGCGGGACAATTGGCTATGTTTTTCAATTTTTTGCCCTAATTCCCACACTGAACGCATACGAGAACATTGAAATGCCCTTGTTGCTAACCGGTGTTAATGCCAGCGAGCGCCACGAACGGGTAATAACGCTGCTTGAATCAGTTGGCTTGTCACATAGAGAGAAAAATCGTCCAGATCAGATGAGCGGGGGTGAGCAGCAGCGAGTGGCGATTGCCCGAGCACTAGCCACCAAGCCAAGCATGATCTTGGCGGATGAACCCACCGCTAACTTGGATAGCAAGAACGGTGAAGCGATCATGGAATTGATGACCCGCTTGAATCAGGAAACAGGAGTCACCTTTGTATTTGCAACGCATGACCAACGGGTGATAAAATTTTCCAAAAGAATTGTTACGTTACAGGATGGGCTGATCGTTTCAGACCAACCTTAAATCAGATATTTGGAGGAGTATTTTGAAAAAGAAATTAATTTTTATTATTGTTATCGCATCGTTGATGCTGATCTCCTGCTCGGCAAAGGCAACTCCAACCGCCTTACCAACAGTAGCGTTAGATGCCCCCGCTGATGGAAGCACTTCGAGCGGTGGCTCTGTAGTTGCTTCCGGTTTTGTGGTTGCCGAAAACAAGGCTAACCTAGGTTTTATTTTGAGCGGTTTACTAACCAATGTAAATGTTCAAGAAGGCGACCAAGTTAAAGAAGGACAGATCCTGGCGGAACTCGATGGAAATTCTCTGGTTTTTGAACTTCAAAAAGCGGAGACCAACCTTGCTGAATTAACTTCACCTGGGGCAAAAGCCTTGGCAGAATCAGATCTCGCGCAGGCGACAAAATTGGTTGAAGATACCACGGATGACCTTGAATCCTTGAATTACCCAAGGGCAAATGATGTTCGTATCGATAATACCCAAGCCAATATTGATTTGGCTGAAAAAGCGGTAACCTATGCCCACAACCGCTGGAAGCAAGTTTCACGCTTAGAGCCAGGTGATGAGAAGCGCGCAGCCGCTTTATTGGATCTGACGAACGCCCAAATCGCGCTGGATGCCTTGGTTGCCAAAATGAACTGGTATACTACCAACCCCACTGGCGCCGATGCCATGATCATTCAAGCTGACTATGACAAAGCCATTACCGCAGAGCAGGAAGCCAAATGGTATCTTGCTGAATTGAACGGAGAAAGTGTTCCTGCCGAAGCGACTGGCACCAAATTAAATCAGCTTCGAAATGCCCGTATACAAGTAGCTTCTCTAAAGGATCAGCTAGACAATCACAAGATCATGAGCCCATTTGATGGTGTTGTAGCAAAAGCCGTTGCCCACGTAGGTGAGATCGTATCCCCTGGCCAGATCTTGTTCATCGTGAGCAATCCTGAAAAATTGTATGTTGAAACAACTGACTTGAGCGAGAAGGATATTAGCCAAGTCGCGGTTGGCCAAAAGGTAAATGTCATCATCAAAGCCCTTGGCGCGAATGTCCTCGGAACGGTTATCAGTATTTCTCCGGTGGCCGATCTCCTTGGTGGCGACGTGGTTTATCGCACCCGTGTTTCGTTTGACGAATTACCAGCAGGTGTACTCTCGGGTATGTCTGTGGATGTTGAATATATCGTCGAATAATTACTCTTAGAATCTCAAAAAATGCCGAGGTTGCGTGTAAGCTGCGCGAATCGGCTTTTTTAATTCATTATCCTGTTTCTAATTACTTTTTTCCTTTCTTCCCCCATTCAAAAAAGGGTAAAATTATTCATTCAAAGGAATGAGGAGCCGTTATGATCAAGATCGAACTGGTAGACCCGAAGAACAAGAAGCAAGTTGATCGTTTTATTAAGTTCCCATTTAAATTATATAAAGACAACAAGCAATGGGTTCCTCCACTCGAAGTTGATTCATATGCTCAGCTAAATCCCCAAAAACATCCCTTCTATGAGCACTCAGATGTTGAATGTTTTATTGCCACCCGCGACGGTGTGGATGTGGGACGAATTGCTGCCATTGAAAACAAACCTTTTAATAAATATCACCAAACAAAAGAAGCCGATTTTTACTTTTTCGATGCCGAGGATGACATTGAAGTAGCCAATGCCCTATTCGCGAAGGTAGAAGAATGGGCGAGAGCCCGCGGATTGGACGCGATCATTGGCCCGAAGGGAATGGGGCCATTAGATGGCTATGGAGTGCTGATCATGGGACACCAGCACCGCCAGACAATGAATATGTTGAACTACAATCATTCTTACTACCAACATCTGGTAGAAGCTCAGGGGTATGTCAAGGAAGTTGATTTTGTTTCCTGTTACCTGCCTGCTGATCAATTTCGGATTCCCGAGCGGGTAGCCCGAATTGCGGAGCGAGCTTTAGAACGAGGCGGGTTAAAGGTAAAGGAATTTAAGAACAAAAAAGAGCTGATCGAATGGGCTCCGCGAATTGGTGTTGCCTATAACAAATCTTTCGTAAACAATTGGGAATATTTCCCGTTTACGGAGCGCGAGATCGATTTTGTTGTTGAGAACATTATGACCGTGGCAGATCATCGCCTGATCAAGATCATAACTCATGGGGAAGAGGTAGTTGGCTTTTTGTTCGCTTTCTACGATGTCTCTGCCGCTATGCAACGCGCCAAAGGCAAGTTATTCCCGTTCGGATTGATCGATATGCTGTTGGATATGAAGCGCACCAAGACAGTGTCGGTAAACGGGATCGGCATTCTTCCCGAGTATCAAGGCCACGGTGGCAACGCGATTATGTACAATGAAATGGGTAAAACTTTGCTCGGTTTTAACCAATTTGAACATATAGAAATGACACAGGTAGCCGAAACCACTGAACAGATGCGGGCAGACTTGAAAAACTTGAATGGTGTTGAGTATAAGAATCATCGGGTATACCGAAAGAAACTCGGAAAATAAAATTGCAAATGCGCCTCTCTTTTTTGATTGTTATTGTCGCACTGCTCGTGAGTGGTTGCGGTGGACAAGCAACTGAAGTTTTTTCCACCCCAACGCTTGAGGTGGCTTTTTCGACACCTACTTTAGCCCCAACAGCGACCACTCCGGCAACACTTACAGTTGCTCCGCCTACCATAACGCCTACTTACGCGCCTGTTAGTGTTACTGTAAACGCTCAGGTTAATATCCGCTCCCTGCCCGAGCAAAGCTCCGAAGTAAGGCAAATCGTTAACCTAGGGGTGGAATTGATCGTGGTTGGCAAAAGCGAAGACGGTGGCTGGCTCGCTGTTCAGGTACCGCAAGATCCCAGCGTTATCGGGTGGGTGAGCGTGCAGTTCGTAAACATCAGCAAGGACCTTATCGCCACATTTAAAGTTGTTTTGCCGATCGTGCCAACATCGGCAGTACCAGGGGTTGGGCAACCAGGTGTGGCAGCGCCGCCATCTACGGCAACCATCAAAAACGAGATGTTCGTTCGAAGTGGTCCCGGGCAAATTTACTCAGAACTGGGTACAATCGCCGCAGGCACAACCGTAACTCTCACTGGTCGCAACGAGACAAATGTGTGGGTGCAAATAAAATTTGACAAGGGGGTTAATGGTGTAGGGTGGGTGGCAGCTGCCTATCTTGAAGGCGCGAACTTGTACAATTTACCGTATTTCAACAACCAGGGCATCTTGATCAATGGACAAACCTCTACGTTACCTACAACCATTCCGGCAACACAACCCCCACCGGCGATCGGTCCAACCCCTTCCAATGCCCCTGGATATGCTCCAGCAGTAGCTGATTCGGATTCGATGGAAAAACCGTCCGTCAATGTGGTTTTTTCACCGACTTCATCCAAAAATTTTCAGTTTACCAGCCAGGTTTCTTCTCCCAATGGTGACGCGGCTGATTGGTTCACCTTTTCGCCTTATGACCCTACCAACCAATCCACTTATGTTTACTTGCGGCTCGATTGCACCGGTAATGGGGCAATTACATCCACCCTTTACGCCGATGGTTCGGCGCCAAGCCCGCTCGG
>CAIRYE010000399.1 GCA_903882765.1 uncultured Anaerolineae bacterium | reverse complement strand
CGTTCCATTCATTCCTCCACCCCCATAAAAAATATCGATTTCGCTGAGAAGATCGATCGCTATGCTCGTGAGTGGCAGCAGGAAAAGTGTCTATCAATGATGGGATCGATCGAATCTGCCATCGAACAGAGCAGAATGAACGTAACCAAGAAGCTGGTGTTAGAAGCGATGTTTCTGAGAATATAAGCAGTTTTTTTGAATCAACGCGCCATCAGGTAAAATTGTTTTTCACACGATCGCAAAGGACGACCAATGGGATTCTCTTCACCGCCTTCTGTTGAAATCTTCGATCGATCCGTATGGGATTTGGTCAGTCGAATTCCGGTGGGAAAGGTCGTTACGTATGGGCAGATCGCCCGGTGCCTTCCAACCCCCGCGGGAATGAATTTACCGTCTTATGAGGTACTGGGGCCGCGTTGGGTTGGGGCTGCGATGGCGAGATGCCCTGATGAATATCCCTGGCAAAGAGTTGTGAATGCCCAAGGGAAAATTAGCCAACGTCCTGGCGCGGGAAACCAAAAGGAGCTTTTGCAAGCCGAGGGTGTGGTCTTCAAAGACAATGGCAGCATCGATCTAAAGCTATTTGCTTGGACCGAGCTTAGTTAATTGAGTACGAAAATTCAATTTCTCAAACAGAGAAAATAATTAAAAGTCAGAGAAAAGGTATATGCCGTCAGAATCCCAAGTAATTTATTCGATGTCCAAAGTTGGGAAGATCGTTCAGCCCAACAACAAACAAGTACTGCGTGATATTTCGCTCGGTTTCTACTACGGCGCGAAGATCGGCGTTCTCGGCCTAAACGGCGCGGGAAAATCAACCTTGCTCCGCATTATGGCCGGAGTAGACCTAGATTACATTGGCGAGATATCCATGTCCAAGGGGTATACCGTTGGCATGCTTGAACAAGAGCCCAAGCTGGATGAAACCAAAACGGTCATGGAGATCATCAAAGAGGCTGTGCAACCTATCGTCGAGATGCTAGCTCGTTTTGATGAGGTCAACGCCAAATTCGCTGAACCCGACGCGGATTTCGATGCTCTCATCGAAGAGCAGGGAAAGCTGCAAGACCGGTTGGACAAAGTGGATGCGTGGAACCTCGAGTCACATTTGGGCGTTGCCATGGAAGCGTTACGCTGCCCTCCGGCAGATACCCCCATAAACATTTGCTCGGGTGGCGAGCGCAGGCGCGTGGCGCTGACCCGCTTACTGCTAACTGAGCCGGATATTTTGCTGCTCGACGAACCAACCAACCACCTCGATGCCGAATCTGTATCCTGGTTAGAGCACCACTTGCGCGAGTACAAAGGAACGGTCATCGCTGTCACCCATGATCGTTATTTTCTCGATAACGTAGCTGGATGGATCCTTGAATTGGATCGCGGCTATGGTATTCCGTGGAAGGGGAATTACTCTTCCTGGCTGGAGCAGAAAGGTGAGCGTCTGCGTTCTGAAGAGAAGTCCGAAACACGCCGGCAAAAGACCCTCGAGCGTGAGCTGGAATGGATCAGGATGTCGCCAAAAGCTCGCCAATCCAAAGGCCAAGCCCGTGTTACCGCCTATGAAAAATTGCTGAACCAAGAACACGAAAAGGTTCGCGATGACCTAGAGATCTACATCCCCTCCGGCCCGCGTTTAGGCACGGTTGTCATCGAAATGTCCAATCTAAGCAAATCATACGATGACCGCTTGATCCTAGATAACTTTTCAGCCATCATAGCGCCCGGTTCAATTGTCGGCATTGTTGGCCCCAATGGCGCCGGTAAAACCACCTTGCTCAGGATGATCACCGGAAATGAAAGACCCGATGTTGGCGAAATTCGGATCGGTGAAACAGTAAAAATGGTCTACGCTGACCAGAACAGAACATTAGACCAAGAGAAGACCGTTTACGAAGAAATTTCGGGTGGCGGTGAATTTATTGACCTAGGAAATAAGAAAGTGAATTCCAGGGGTTATTGTTCTTCCTTCAACTTTCAGGGCACCGACCAACAAAAGCAGATCAAAATGCTTTCTGGCGGAGAGAGAAACCGAGTTCACCTCGCCAAATCCTTAAAAGAAGGGGCGAACCTCATTCTGCTAGATGAGCCAACCAATGATCTCGATATAAATACCTTGCGCGCTTTGGAAGAAGCATTGGAAGAATTTGCCGGGTGCGCGGTAGTGGTCAGCCACGACCGCTGGTTTCTAGATCGGATCTGCACACACATCATCGCGTTTGAAGGTGATAGCCAGGCAAGATTATTCCTCGGCAATTGGTCTGACTACGAAAAGGATTACCATGAGCGCTATGGAAAATCGGTTGATGTTCCAAAGCGAGTTCAGTACCGTACTCTAAAACGATAGTTATCCTCTCATAAATAGAAAAATCCCGCGTGATTGATCACGCGGGATTTTTTTGTAGAACTATTTCGGTTACTTTGTTTCTTCAGGCGTCACAACTGGAGCGGCGGCAGCTACAACAGGTGCAGCGGTTAATGTGCTTTTGATCCCAGCTTTTTTCCCAAGGTGGTAAACGCCCCACAAGATCAGACCGATAATGGCCCAAGGGATAAGTCGGAAGAAAAACATAAAGAACATAAAACCAAATCCTAGCGGGAGATAATTACCCATTCCAACTCTACCATTACCAAAAGGCATCATGCCCCGATGACCAAAATCACCATTCATCATTGGGCGTTGAAACCCGGGATTGTTACCATAACCAAGCCCTAACGATTGCCCTGCCATAGTGTTGTGGATGAGTGGCATCGCGAAGGCCGCTAAAATGATCAAAACAATCACGAAGATCCCAAAAATTAAAAACCATTTATTTTTCATAGAAAACTCCTTTTCAATAACGATAATAGCATTTAACTGTATGGAAAATGTGAAGAATCTATTTAAATATTGTAAAGAAATTGTAAAAAGATAACTGTCTTATATATCAACCTTAAAGTAAAATTGTGACCATGAAAAAATTATTATCTAACTACAAATTTCTATTTGCCATCAACGTTGTGTTGATCGCCATTGTTAGCGCCTTTGGCCCCGAAGAAAAAAACCTCGGGACAAATGTTAAATTGGTTTACATTCACGGAGCTTGGGTTTTGGCGGCTGAGCTTGCATTAATTTTTGCCGGCTTGCTCGGTTTTGCCGCGCTCTTTGCTGAATTCTTGATGAAGAAAAAAGAGTTAGCGGACAAGTTTTACACTTGGTCACAAGCCCTCGGGCTTACGGGTATCATCTATTGGGTAACCTATCTTCCCCTTTCAATGCTGGCAATGCAATCAAATTGGAATGGATTATTTTTGGCAGAACCGCGTTTTCGATTCGCGTTAACATTTGCGATTGCGGGAATATTGTTACAGATCGGTCTTTGGATCATGAACGATAAACGCCTATTGGCCATGGCGAATATCGCTTACATTATTGTCTTGAGGGTTGTTTTTGCGAATGCCGCGAACATAATGCATCCACCACCCTCTCCGATTTTCAATTCGGGTAACTACACAATTATGTTCTTTTTTGTGTTCCTAATTGTCTTAACCCTTAGTTCCGCGCTTTTGGTTTCCTTGCTTTGGTTCGACGCTCTCAAGGCCAAAAAGTAGGTCTGCCGACCTACTGAGGCGTATGCAAATAATGAAAATGTTGAATGAATTAGCCCTGATCACTTTTGTCCGGGGTATTTTAAATACTGCCCATCGCATGGCATACCCCTTTCTAGGTGTGATTTCTAGGGCGCTGGGAATAGATATTTCAGCATTATCCTTAGCGGTCTCTTCTAGAAATTTTGTAGGCATGGGGATTCCTTTGATCTCACCAATTTCGGATGTAAGGGGCCGAAAGTTTGGGATGATCCTAGGGTTGTCGATCTTTCTATTTGCTATTGCGCTGGTTTGTTTCTTCCCAAGTTTTCCAACTCTCTTTATTTCATTACTTCTTTCCGTTTTGGGTAAGTACATATTCGACCCCAGTGTTCTTTCTTACATGGGGGATAAAGTCCCCTATCATCGTCGAGGCTTAGCCATTTCAGTCACCGAAATGGGTTGGTCATTGGCCTTTATCTTGGGTATTCCCGCCGCGGGATATTTGATCAATCGCTTTGGGTGGGTCGCGCCGTACTACCTCTTTTTAGCGCTGGGTATTTTGGGCATTACTGGTATTTTTTTCGTTATCCCTGCGGACCCAGCCAAAACGCATGCCACGAAAATGAATTTGGCAGCGGTGCTCACGGTTCTAAAAAACCGAAAGGTGATCCTCGCCCTCAATGTTGGGCTTTGGACAACCGCGGGAAATGAGATCGTAAATTTGATCTTTGGTGTGTGGCTGGAAGACACCTTTTATGTGCAAATTGGGGCGTTAGCGGCGGCATCGGCGATCATTGGGCTCTCTGAATTGGGCGGTGAAGGGTTGGTGGCACTTTTTACAGACAAGTTGGGCAAGCCAAAAGCTCTATCAATCGGTATTATAGCAAGCATGCTGGCAGCAATTGGTCTACCGATCTTAGCCGGCACCCAAACTGGAGCCTTGATCGGTTTGTTCTTTTTTTACATCGCGTTTGAGTTTGTGATGGTGAGCCATTTACCGATGATGACGGAAGTGATACCTGAGGCGCGCGCTACTGCAATGTCACTAAACTTAATGGGATATTCCGTAGGAAGAGCTTTTGGAGCTTTCCTTGCGCCATTCATTTACAAAAATTTTGGTTTTGGTATGGTCACCTTTTTCGCGATAGGTTTTAACGGAGTCGCTCTGGTTGCGCTCATGATGTTAGCTGGCAAAGAAATCGTAAAATTAAAACAACCCAAACTAAGTTAAAATATAGTTCTGAAGTAAAAATAGGCGAATTAGAAAGCAGGAAAAATGAAAAATATTATTAGATCCGAAAAAGCTCCTAAAGCACTTGGTCCTTACTCTGTTGCTGTGGAATCAAACGGCTTTGTTTTCTGTTCTGGTCAGCTCGGATTAAACCCCGAAACAGGTGAATTGGTGGATGGTGGTGTAGAACAGCAAGCGATCCAAGCCCTTACGAATCTCAAGTTTGTTTTGGAATCCGCAGGCTGCGATATGGCGAATATTCTTAAGACAACCATATTCTTGGTTGATATGAAAGATTTCCCGGTTGTAAACACAGTTTATGGCAGCTACTTCTCGGGCGATTTTCCCGCTCGTTCAACCATCGCGGTAGCATCTTTACCGAAGGCTGGTTTGATCGAGATCGAAGCTGTTGCTGTTAAAAAATAGTATTTGGTGTTCGTTAGCCAAATCCATTCCTTGAGCCCGCCGCCTTGATAAGACAACCAAATGTGTCGATCATAGTTCCATGTTTGAATGAAGAATTTCGTATTCAGCAATTATTGGATGCCGTCTATGCTCAAACGTATCCCTTAGATAAGATGGATGTGACCATCGCGGATGGTGGTTCAAAAGATAATACCCGCGCCGTGATCGAATCCTTCGCTGCATCGCATTCTGATCTGAAGATCTCTGTGATCGAGAACCCGCAAGTCTCAATACCTTCCGCCCTGAATTGCGCAATAAGAGCCTCTAGTGGTGAGGTGATCCTTAGGCTGGATTCACATTCCGCCCCCTACAGCGATTATGTTGAGAAAGCGGTTGACGCCCTTCTCCAGGGGAAGGCGGATAATGTTGGTGGGGTTTGGGATATTCGCTACACTGAAAAAAATTGGATCAGTCAGTCCATCGCGGTTGCGGCATCACACCCTATTGGAGTGGGGAATGCTAAATATAGACATACCACTGTCGCGAATTTTGTTGATACTGTCCCCTTTGGTTGTTTCTACAGATCGTTATTAGAGAAGATCGGTTTTTTTGATGAAACCATGTTATCAAATGAGGATTATGAATTTAACGCGCGTATTCGGAAAGCGGGTGGAAAAATCTGGCTGGATCCATCCATAAAGTGTGTTTATTATGCTCGAGCAGATCTCGCCAAATTGTCTGCGCAATATTTTCGGTATGGTTATTGGAAATTAAAAATGTTAAAGAAATTTCCTACAACCATTATTTGGCGGCAAGCCTTGCCACCATTATTCGCCTTTTCACTGCCTGTCGGCATCCTTTTAGGGGCATTTTTCCCACTTTTCTTAGTAATGGTAGAATTAGAGTTGATCGTATATTTCTCGATTTTGCTTTTCTTCGGTTTGCGTGAAGCAATAAATCGAAAAGCCCCTCAGTTAACCTTTGGTTTTCCAATATCAGTCGCAGCAATGCACTTGTCTTGGGGCTACGGTTTTTTGTGGAGTATTTTATTTTGAGACCAGGAAATCCTAAGGAATGACTTCGGAGCTATCAAAATCTACCTGGCGATTACGACCCGGTGAACAACGCTTATTACTGATCTTTGGTGACCTATTGATGGCCTCCATTGCGTTGTTGGTTGGTATCTATATCTGGTGGGCTGGGGATGCGTGGCTTGATGTTTTTAACCTCGAGTTTTTCCGTTTGCGTGTTCAGGTATGGTTTTATTTTCTCCCAATAACTTGGATATTATTATTGATCGAGACATACGACCTGCACAGAGCCGCAAATTGGACACGAACCGTACGGGCAATCGCGCTTGCAGGACTATTTGCTGGAATTATTTACTTGTTGGTTTACTTTTTGGCGGATATCCCGGGGAAAATTAATCGTCGAGCTGTTGGCGTTTTTATCCTCCTTACTACCCTTCTTACCTTATTGTGGCGTTGGTATTACATTAAATTGATCATTTCACACGGTGAGCAACGCCGTGCGTTTGTCATTGGCGCTGGCTCAAATGGCCATACTTTGGCTGAGATATACAAGACGATCAATCCGTCCCCTTTCAATTTAATCGCCTACATCGATGATGATCCCTCAAAACTGGGTATTGATGTGGAAGGCTACTCAGTGATCGGTAACAGCGAAACGCTAAGTAAATTAGTTGACGAATTATTGATCACAGACCTGATCGTTTCAATCACTGGCGAGATGAAGGGCGAGACGTTTAGAACAATTTTAGAGATGCAGGAACGGGGTGTTGAGATCACTCGTATGCCTTCCTTGTATGAAGAATTGTTAGGAAGAGTCCCGATCCACCATCTGGAATATGATTGGATCCTCCGTTCCTTTGTAGACGAGATCAGTGGCGGAATGATCTATGAATTTTTTAAGCGTGTGATCGATATTGTTGTTTCTATCATCGGCATGCTCGTTTTTCTTATCATATTCCCGTTTGTGGCGATCGCAATATTGGTTGATGATGGTTTCCCGATCTTTTACAAACAGGAAAGATTAGGCAAAGGCGCACACTCTTTCGACATTATCAAGTTCCGAACAATGCGTAAGGACGCTGAGAAGGAAGGCACCGCTCAGATGGCCGATGAGCAAGACCCACGTATTACCATGGTTGGCAATTTTTTGCGAGTTACTCGAATCGATGAGGTTCCCCAATTTTGGAATGTGCTTCGGGGCGAAATGAGTATGGTTGGTCCAAGAGCTGAACGAGCCCAATGGGTATCGACCTTTGAGCAGCAGATCCCGTTTTACCGATCGAGGTTATTGGTGAAGCCTGGAATTAGTGGTTGGGCACAGATCAATTACGGGTATGCCGCGACAGTGGAAGATACCTCTGTCAAGCTGGAATATGATTTGTACTATATTAAGCATCGCTCCATTTTCATGGATATTATTGTCATACTTCGCACAGTAGGAACCGTTTTAGGTAGGAAGGGGAGATAATGGCAAATGTATTAGTTACCGGCGGGGCTGGTTTCATTGGTTCACATCTTGTAGCCGCCCTGTTAAAGCAGGGCGATTTTGTCAGGGTTCTAGATAATTTTTCCACAGGAAAAAAGGAAAATTTAGAAGGAATGAAAGTCGAAATTATTGAGGGCGATATTCGAAACCAATCCTTAGTTGCCCAAGCGATGAAAGGGATCGAGATCGTATTTCATGAGGCGGCTTTTGTTTCCGTTCCGCTTTCTATGGACGACCCCATCAGTTGTTTTGATATAAACCAACGTGGTACTGAGATCGTGCTTGAATCAGCAAGGGAATCTGGAGTGAAACGAGTTGTGCTTGCTTCCTCCGCGGCGGTTTATGGTGATTCAACCGAGATCCCGCTCAAGGAAGAAACAAAACTTTTTCCCATGTCGCCTTATGCTGTATCCAAGAGGGTGACCGAGATATATGCCGAGCTTTATACTCGTTCGTTTGGCTTAGAAGTGGTGGCTTTGCGCTACTTCAATGTTTTTGGTCCACGACAAAGGCCGGATAGCATGTATGCGGCGGCTGTACCTATCTTTACCCGTAATTTGGTGGATAAAAAGCAGATCGTGATCTATGGTGATGGCGAACAAACACGGGATCTTGTTTTTGTGGAAGATATTGTCAACGCTAATTTATTGGCCTCTCAGCATGCCGACGCGCCAGGGCAGGTTTTTAATGTTAGTTCCGGTGTTGAGATCACGGTCAACCAATTGATCACCACCTTAATGAAAAATTTTCCTGATGCTTTGCCGGCAAAATACGAACCAGCGCGGGCAGGCGATATTTTCCGTTCACTTGGGGATCCATCAAAATCCAAAAAAATGTTAGGTTTTAATGTGGGTACCTCGTTGGATGAAGGATTACGGGCTGTAGTTGCCTGGATGGCGAAACCCTAATTTTTTTATG
>CAIRYE010000398.1 GCA_903882765.1 uncultured Anaerolineae bacterium | reverse complement strand
TCAACCAGCGAGAGGGCGTATTTGAAGGCCAATGTACCAGCCCAATCCACCGTCTCCCCCTGATACACCATTTCGCGAATAATCTCTATTGGCAGTTCAAGGATCTGGTCGAAAAACCGCATAAAGACAGCTTGAGTAAGCCTGGCATCATCGAGCGCACGGTGAGAGTTAGGCAAGGGGATGGCCAGATATTTGCCAAGTGAAGCAAGATTGTATCGACTGGCCTTTGGTAAAAGCACCGAGGCTAGGTCGTAGGTATCTACAGATTCGTTGAACTGGCAGAGTTTCTGTTTGCGTAGAAAGCCCAGATCGAATTGGATGTTTTGACCAAGAATAGGGGAATCACCAACGAATTGAGAGAATTCCTCAGCAACATCTCGCAACAACGGTGCGCTATGCACCATACTGTTATCAATTCCGGTAAGCGTAGTGATGTGGTCGGGGATACGGCGATTTGGGTTGATCAACGAATGCCATTCGTCTTCAATGCGATTACCGCGAAAGCGAATGGCTCCGATCTCAATGATGGCATCTAAGTTATTATCCAAGCCGGTTGTTTCAATATCGATCGAAACAACCGAGCGTGGCAGCGTGTTATTCTTAATTTTCAATTGCGGTTAACCCCAATTTGTTCTTTCACCGTTTTTTCGTTCAAACTCACTATTAATTCGATTCGAGTGGTAATACTTCTTTTAACCTTTGTAGCGCTTCGGCGGGGGCAATATTATTCTTGTTGAGCCGGATAGCCGTTTTGAGCTGGTCAATTTGCACCATTGGGTAGGGGCTATCATTTTGGTGGATCGCAATTTTGGGGTCATAAAAAGCCAAAACGACATTGATCATATCTGGAGTGGCAAGCTCTATCTTGTTATCTTGCAACAATTTCCACACAGCGCTCACATCAGCGCGAATTTCGAGCTCGGGCCGGCCAAGACCTTCCTGAGCGAAAATGCGCAAATACGCGTTTAGAAAATTGGCGCTTTTTTGTTTGAACTTACCTTTTTCGTAGGATACAGTCCCTTTTTGGTAGTACGGCTCGATGATCCAAATGCCATTGGGGCCAACTAAAAGATGAGAAACAGGGGTTATAAAATGATATAAACTGTTTTCCTTTGAAAGACCTTTGAGGGCTGCGGTGATTCGCTCATCAATGGTGGGCTTGCGACCCCAACGGTTTCCAAAATAAATGCCGATTTGCGAAAGGATGAAACCGACAATGAGAGCTACTAAGGAATAATAATACAGGTCCTTGTACGCAATGGAAATATACATACCAATGCCTAAAACCAACAGGGAAACTAGGCTGGTGTATTGTCCAATGCGGGTGTTGTTTTTCTTTGTTTTATTGTTTGTTATAACTTGCATCTCTATTCCTTTAATATACGGGTAGAAAACTAGGGTTGAAGATTATTCTTGATCGAATCGAGAACACCAGAGGCAACAGCATTGCGTGCCACACGTATGGCGTTTTTGATCGCCTGTTCATCCGATCGGCCGTGGCCAATGAATACCAAACCATTTACGCCCAATAAGGGTGCAGCGCCCTCTTGGCTGGGGTCGAGCAGTTCTTTCAGGCTTTTTAGTGCCGGCTTGATCAGTAGACCACCGATCTTCACCAAAATATTTCCGCTTTTAATAGCGGTCTTGATCTTATCGATGAGTAATTTTGAGATCGCTTCTGATGTTTTGAGAATGACGTTTCCGGTGAAACCATCGGTAATGGCAACATCCACCACCCCGCCGATCACTTCTTTCCCTTCAACATTTCCAATAAAGTTCACGCCGCATTCCTTTAATAAAGGTGTAGCCTCGCGAACCAATTTATTGCCTTTGCCTTCCTCTTCCCCATTCGAAATCAGCCCAACTTTGGGGTTCTTTACTCCACGAACTTTCTCGGCGTAAACCGAACCCATTTTGGCAAATTGCGCCAAGTTTTCTGGTTCGCAATCAGGGTTCGCGCCAATATCCATAACGATCGTGTGTCCCTTGGCGGTTGGGAATATGGCAGCCAAGGCTGGCTTGCTAACACCTTTTAGACGACCTAGCCGAAAGAAAGCGGTGATCCAAGCGGCGCCAGTGTTTCCCGCGGTGACAAACGCATCCGCTTCGCCATTCTTAACCAGATCCATACCTACTGCCATCGAATTTTTTGAATCTTTATGGCGAGCTTTAAAGACCAACGCGTCGCCCTTGTCATTCATTGTTAACATTTCAGGGGCATGGATGACTCGAATCGGCAGGTTGCCCGGTTTTTGAGCCGCCAAAATTGGGTTGATGAGTGCTTCATCGCCCACCAAAAGAATTTCAACATCATACTCGCGGGCGGCTAAAACCGCGCCGATCACATCCGGTGTGGGGTATTCATCACTCCCCATTGCGTCGAGGGCGATCTTGATCATGTGTATACTCCTGAAATAAGATGTTTGAATTTTAAACGATAACAGAGCAAATGGGAAACGAACTTTTAAACCTTGTAACTGATCTTTGCTTCCGTTCGGTCTTTCAAGGAACTAATTTTCTCAAACTTCTTGATCAGTTTTTTCAATTTTTTCATTAGTTTGCCCTGATCGTACCCGGCATCTCGGTAAGCCTTGTAACACTGGGTGTAATACCAAAGTATTTGGCCCTTAGAAGCATTGAATCGTTTCCAAACATCACCGCCGATATATTCATGATCGGTTAAGATAGCTCTCAAATTATCTACCTTATCAGCCAGCGTTACTCGCAACAGTGAAGGATCCGTCAATGTTGATGCATGCTGTAAATATGCAAGCTTGCGTTCTTTCCAGGGGGGTTTTGGTCCTCCCCTAAAATCTCTCGGAACATCCGAAGAAACCAAAACAATTTCCGCGACTCGATTATTGAAGAGTTGTTCTATTTCCTCAGCATTAATTTGTTCGCTTTTATCCTCCAACGCGTCATGCAGCAACGCGGCGATCGCCTCATCTTCACCACCGCCATCCTGTTGAACGATGGCACAGACAGAAAGTAAATGGGTGAGATATGGGATCGAAGTCTTCTTTCGGGCGTCCATCCCGTGCAGCTTGTAAACAAGATCTAATGCTGTTTGAATAGGTACAGGTAATACTTTATCAGTTTCGGACATCATTCCTCCTATTTTTGATCAACGAATTTGGTTTGTGGTATGGGTGATTATTTTAAACATGTAAGGAACTTGCTAGCCCCCAGGCTACCCTTCCACTTTAATTATAATCTCATTTGAAACCGTGTTGTGAAAAACTATTATAATAATTTCTGTTCATGGGTCGAAAAAAATTCACCTTCGTTTCAAACTTGAGGAAAAAGCAGATGCACCTACACGAAAATAACATCGCCCGAAACATGCTTTTCCTCCTAACAGCCCTATTGCTGGTCAGTTGCGGGGCAAAAGCCACCGCGACACAAAAGCCCGTCGACCAAACAGCGCAACCGTTCACCTCCACCATCTTCAACAGCAACAACACAACCCCCGCCGATGCTGCCCGCTTACAGGATGATCGCCCCAATATAATTTTCATCCTCACCGATGACCAACCACCCAGCTCTCTGCAAGTGCTGCCAACAATTACGAAAGAATTAATGGCGAAGGGAGTTGTTTTTAACAAAGGCTTCGTTACCACCCCTTTATGCTGCCCAAGCCGGGTAAGTATTTTATGCGGAGAATACGCTCACAATCACTTGGTAAAGACCGATCGGGCACCCTTAGGTGGCGCAACCGCCTTTGACGACAGCAACACCATCGGTGTGATGATGCAAGGGTTGGGATACCAAACCTCATACATCGGAAAATACCTAAACGAATACAACGACTTAAAACCCTTCGGTAAAATTCCACCAGGTTGGAGCGATTGGCAAGTGCTGCTCCAGCGGAACAACCCAACTTTTAGCTTTTATTACGATTACAGTATGTCTGAAAATGGCAAAGTGGTGGACTA
>CAIRYE010000397.1 GCA_903882765.1 uncultured Anaerolineae bacterium | reverse complement strand
GGAGCTGGTTGGCTGGCGCCAACAGGGCTGGTCATGACCAGCCCCTACGGGAGGCTTCGCCTTGTTTTTGGGGCTTCGATACGGAGGTTTGATCATTCGGAGGTGGAAGGGCGGGTTGGCTGGCGCCAACAGGGCTGGTCATGACCAGCCCCTACGGGAGGCTTCGCCTCGGGTGGTGGATGGGCGGGTTGGCTGGGCATGCTCTGCCGTTACGGTAGGCTTTGGCTTGTTTTTGGGGCTGATGCGCGAGGGGCTGATGATTGGGTGGTGGAAGGAGTGGGAGGTTTTGGCTTGGATCTTTAAAGATGTGGAAACGGGTGCCCCTATTTTTGAATTTCAGCGTAAAATTAAGGGCGATAGGGAATTTATTGTTATTTACACATAAAGGAAAATACTACTCATTTTGAGGTTCTACCAATGATGTTAAACTCTGAAATCACCGTTCCCGTTCCGCCCGCAGGCGAATTGGTCTCTTTGCAGCCTTTTTTGGATCAGCTTGATGAAGGCGGTACTCTTGTTTTAAATAAGGGTAAGTACCTGCTTAGTGAGCCGATCGTGGTGAGTAAATTTGTTCATATCGTGGGGAAGGGCGCCACGAAGACGCTGGTGCAGGGTGATAAGTTTGAGTTTTTGCTGCAGGCGGTGGGGGTTGCTAAGCTGGTGGTGAACGGTGTTGGGTTTGCCGCTACGGGGCGGTTGAAATCGAATGTTTTTGTTTTTAATGGCGGCGAGCTGGATGTGGATGACTGCTCTTTTTCCGGAGCGAAAAGCATCGGGAATGTGAAGGAAGGCAACGGCCACGGCGCTGCGATTTCTTCCAATAAGCGGGTGAACATTTCTCACTGTTCGTTTCATAACAATGATCAGGATGGTTTGGCGCTGGGCGAGTTGACGGTGGCGAAAATTACGGATAGCAGTTTTAGTAATAATTATTATGGGCTGCGGATCAGCGAAAAAAGCAGCGCTTATTTAGGCAAGTGTGATATCAACGATAATTCGTTTGGGGGGGTGTGCAGCGTTAGCACGGGGCTGGTGTGGTTGAATGGCTCGGCTGTGCGGCGGAACGCTATTGGGGTGGAGGTGCTTGAAAAAGCGCACGTTGAAATTAAGGATTGTGAGATCTTTGATAATCAGCAGGGCGTTTTTATTTCGGACCGCTCTAAATGCGTGGCGGAGAAAAACCAGATCCACAACAACCTGCAGCCGATCACTTTGGCGGAATATGGCGATGGAACATTTTCGCATAACCAAATATTTGAGAACACCCAAACCGGGGTTTCGATCAATGGGAACTCTCGCTCGGTGTTTCGCTTTAATGTGATTTATGATAATGAGTTTTTTGATATTGGCTTGGCGGATACCGCGGAAGCTGTGTTCACTAAGAATTCTTTCTCGGATGGGCACAAAGAAGAGAGCGTGTTCTTTCTGCTGGCTGGGCCTTCGAAATGTGAGATCAGGGAGAACTTTTTTTATACAACCGCTAGGCCGGTGTTTTATGTAAACGAGGCGGCTTTTATGGAGGGTATCCAATTTAGCGGCAATTATAATAGCGGCAAAAAGGAGATCTTCCTGGAGGAGTTCGCGGCGGAGAATGAGGTTGTTAAGTTGTATTTGATGACCATTTTGAGCCCAGAGGAAAAGGAGCGGGAGAAGGAAAAGAAATTAAAATCCCAAACCCATAAGAATATTAACAAGGTTGCCAATAAATCGTTTACGGTGGAAGAGTGGCGGGAGTTCAATGAAAGTTTGGACAGGAATTTTACGCCGGAGTTTGTTTATAAGAATGTGGAATTGAGCGTGAACAAAGATAATAAGCGCTTTGTGTTGTTTAAAAAAGTGAACCGCGATAAAGAATAATGTTAGTGAACCTGGAAATTGAAACGGCAACATCGATTGGATGTTGCCGTTTTTGTTTTAAGAGCCACTGTTTATTTTTGCATCGACAGGAGGTGCTGTATGGCTTCCATCAAGCTTTTTGCCTGAACGGGTTTGCTGATGTATTCGTTGGCGCCGGCTTTTAGGCAGCGCTCGCGGTCGCCGGTCATGGCTAGGGCGGTTACGGCGATGATGGGGACGTTGGACACTTGGGGGTTCTTGCTGGAGCGCAAGCGGGTGATGACCTCGAAGCCATCCATGAGGGGCATTTGGATATCCATGATGACCAGGTTGGGATTGATCTCGGGGACTAGCTTGATGGCTTCTAAGCCATCGGTGGCAAAGGCGGTGCGATAATTGTTGGCTTCTAATACATCCGACATGGTTTTGCCGATGATGATGTTGTCATCTACGATGAGGATGAGCGGACTGTTTTTGGCGTTGGATTCTGTAATTTCGGCGGCGGAGCGGTTTGCCGCTGTGAGGCTGCCGCGGTCCTCGGGGGTGCCATCGGTGCCGGCGGCAACCCAGGGGAGGACGATGGTGAAACGGCTGCCTGAGCTGGGGATGCTTTCCACTTCGACGCCGCCACCGTGCAATTCCGCCATACGTTTTACCAAGGATAGACCCAGGCCGCTGCCTTCACTTTGGCGCGCCAGGCTGCTATCGACCTGAACAAAGGGCTGGAATAACCTGGCGAGGTCATCTGGTTGGATGCCGATGCCGGTATCCCAGACGGTGAGGCGCACTACTTGTTCGGCCTCGTTTCCTTCTATGGTCAGGCCGAGGGAGCCATCTTTGGGGGTGAATTTGATGGCGTTGCTGAGCAGGTTGACGATCATTTGTTTTAGGCGGCGGGGGTCGGCCTGAACGGTGATGTTTTCGGGGGTGATGGTGTAGGTTACTTTTTGGTTCTTTTTAGTTGCGAGGCCTTTGGTGAGCTGCAAGGTGGAGCGGCAGATATCGGAAAGGTAGCAGGGAGATGGTTGCAGGGTAAGCTGGCCGGCTTCGATCTTGGATAGGTCGAGGACATCGTTGATGAGGGATAATAAATGGGTACCGCTGATCTCGATGTTTTTAACGGCGGTTTCTTGTTTTGGTGTAAGATCGCCATAGACTTTGTATTGGAGCGCCTCTGAGAGGCCAAGGATGCCGGTGAGCGGGGTGCGCAGCTCGTGGCTCATACTGGCAAGGAATTCATCCTTGAGCAGGGCGGCTTTTTCGAGGGCTAGGTTGGCGTATCGCAGGTTATCGCGGCTGACGCGTAATTGGGCTTCGGAGGCAGCGAGGGCGTCTTCGGCTCTTTTACGTTCGGTGATATCGAAGAGGGTGGAGCGACTTTGCTGATACTTGCCATTGGCATCGTAGATGGCGGTGGCGTTGACCAAAATGGGGAAGATGGTGCCATCTTTGCGAATCATCTCAAATTCCACGTTATTGATCCACCCTTGGGCAAGGAAGCGTGGAAATTCATTTTTAAACACTATTTTTGATTGAGGGGTAAAAAGGTCTTTAAAATCTGTCCCGATCAATTCTTCGCGGGTGTAGCCGAGCCAATTTAGCTCGGTTTGGTTGATGATGATGATCTTGCCGTCTTTATCGAGGGAGTGGTAGCCGGTGGGGGCGTTATCGTAGAGGTCGCGGACCTCGGCGGTGCGGTCGATGACGCGCTGCTCGAGCTGTTGGGCGAGCAGGCGGTAGTTTTCTTCGCTTTTTTGCAGGTTCGCCACGGCTTGTTTTTGTTCGGTGATATCGTAATTGATGCCCACCATACGAATGGCTTTACCGGCATCATCGCGGAAGACCTGGCCGTCGGCTTTTAGCCAATGTTCTGAACCATCGGGCCAGTGGGTGCGAAATTCGGTATCGTATTCTTTTATGCCTTGCACAGCTTGCTGGGATAATTCTAAACTTCTTTCACGGTCATCCGGGTGTACCCCGGCGAGCCAAGCTTCGTAAACATTGGGGAAATCGCCCCTTTTGATGCCATAGATGCGATGCATTTGGTCATCCCACACGAGGTTGTTTTTTACGATGTCCCAATCCCAGATACCCAAATGAGCGGAACGCGTTGCCAGATCGAGCCTTTCGGAAGCGGTGATCAATTCTTCTTCGTCCTGCATGCGGCGAGTGATATCGATGGTGACGCCAGTAACAACGGCGGGGTGC
>CAIRYE010000396.1 GCA_903882765.1 uncultured Anaerolineae bacterium | reverse complement strand
CCTAGGATTGCTCAGACTTAAATTGTGTTTCATAGAGCTGCGCGTAAAGACCATTCATAGCGATCAATTCTTGGTGAGTGCCACGCTCAACGATCTCACCGCGGTTCATCACCAGGATCTCATCGGCCGCCAAAATTGTACTTAATCGGTGAGCGATGACGATCGAGGTTCGCCCCGCCATGATCTTCTTCAAAGCTTCTTGGATCAAGAACTCCGATTCACTATCTAAACTACTGGTTGCTTCATCTAACACCAATATTTTGGGGTCTTTGAGTATGACACGAGCCAAAGCTATGCGCTGTTTTTCACCGCCGCTCAAACGATAACCGCGCTCTCCGACGATGGTGTCGTAACCATCGGGTAAGCCCGAGATGAAGTCGTGAATGTTCGCGACTTTCGCCGCCATCTCGATCTTCTCTTGGCTGGCTTGTGGGAAGGCATAGTTTATGTTGGTCCGGATCGTATCATGGAACAAGTAATTTTCCTGGGTTACCATTCCTATCAAGCTACCTAGAGATCCAAGGGTAACATCGCGTAAATCAATTCCATCGATCAAGATCGAACCTTCGGTTGGGTCATAAAGTCGTGGAATGAGGTAGGTAGTTGTCGTCTTGCCCGCACCAGATGGACCCACCAAAGCAACCAATTTTCCTGGCTTCGCTAAAAAGGAAATACCAGCCAATGCTTCTAACCGCGATTGACTTGGTGCAGTAATTTCTCCGCCTTCTTCTTTGGCAGGTTCTTCTTTAGCGGTTGCGCCTGTTTCACCACTTAGAACTGCCCGAACCGAATCCATTTGGCCATACCTTTTGACCTTGCTTAGTTCCTCGGCGCTTTCGGTAGAATACGAAAAGCCTACATTTCTAAATTCAAGCTCGCCTCGAATATTGGTCAAAGCGATAGCGTTTTCTTTTTCAACAATGTCGATCGGCAGATCGATGATCTCAAAAACCCGCTCAAAACTGACCATACTTGAGCTAAAATCGACCGGAGCATTCGCTAAACTCTGTAAAGCACCATAAAGCTGCTCAAGGTAAGCCCCAAAAGCAACGATCGTTCCGATCGTGAATGTTCCTTTAATTACATAATACCCGCCCATACCATAAACAATTGCCGTGCCAAAAGCGCCAACCAAGCCAATGACCAGCATAAAAATGGTACTGAACATAGCCCTTTTGATTCCGATCAGCCGAACTTTATTCGCTCGCGATTTAAAGCGAGCCTCTTCATCTTTTTGCCGGCCAAAAAGCTTGATCAACAGTGAACCACCAATGTTCAGAGTTTCATTCATATGCGCGTTCATTTGGGCGTTGTTTTCCATCGATTCACGCGCGATCTCACGCATTTTACCGCCTAAAATTTTCGATAGTACGATAAAAACGGGCAAGATCACAATGCCGACGAGAGTTAGCTGCCATTGCATGGATAACATCACCGTTAAAATGGCGACGGCTTGAATTACATTCGTGACAATGGATACGATGGTATTACTTATGGCGTTCTGCGCGCCAACTACATCATTGTTTAGCCTGCTCATCAACTCACCGATACGGGTATTGGTGAAGAAACGAATACCCATCTGTTGCAGTTTGGCATACAAAGAAACCCGCAGGTCAAAGATTACACCTTCCCCCACTTCAGAGTTTAACTTGCGTTGGTAAACCGAGATGACGCCTTTTGTGATCGGAAGCATGAATAATATGCCTGCCGATAGCAGTAGTTTATTTAGATCTTTTGCTGGCAAAACCACATCGATCAAATTTCGAAAGAGGATCGGTGTAAGCAGGGAAAGGAAGGTCGTAACTAAGATTGCTACTAACATACCAGTTAAAGACCGGATAAATGGTTTGGCGTAGGCAAGGATCCTAAGCAATAATTGCCCGGTGATCTTGGCTGGTTTATCGTTGCCCGTTCGCATTTGGGCGTGGAATGAACTGTTTTGCATAAGGCAGGGAGACTCCTGATTGAAGATGATTATGATTGGAACTAGATAGTACTCCTAATTCTAGTACCATAGTGACAGATTATGACCCCAATTGTTATTTTATATCCCTTGGGATATGGCGAAGTTAATGGTTTAATCGTACCTTATGGAATACATCACATCTCTGCGAAAAATGATCGGGCACCAACCGATCTTGATGGTTGGTGTAACCGTTTTGATATGCAACGAACTTGGACAACTTTTGTTGCTGAAGAGAACCGATAACCTTTGCTGGGGGCCACCCGGCGGCGCGATAGAACCTGGCGAAAATTTAGAAGCCAGCTTACGGCGGGAGATCTTAGAAGAAACAGGCATAAACCTCGCAAAAATAAAATTGTTCGACGCGTTTTCAGGACCCGAGTTTGATTACACCTACCCCAATGGGGATGAAGTGTATAATGTCATTATTGTATACAGTTCTCAAATGGATGACCATATTAACCACACTATTGTCCTCAATGAGGAGCATTCAGAATGGAAATGGTTCGATCTGTCAGATCTACCTTCAAGTATTAGCCCCCCGCTTGTTCCAGTAATAGAGAAATACATTTCTAATGAACGATAGGTCCAAAGGAGACGAAATGGAATTACAAGGCGTTTTTGCACCAGTTGTTACCCCCTTCGATAAAAATGAGGACATTAATTATCCAGTCCTGGAAAAGCTGATCGATTTTCTGATCGAGAAAGGCATAACGGGTTTTGTACCAGGCGGCACAACCGGCGAAGTATACGCATATTCAGACCAAGAACGGTATGACATCTTCAAATTCTTCAAAGAATATTCCAATAACAGAGTGCACCTCATGGCGGGAGTCAATTCAGGTGCAACACGTGATGTGATCAAAAATGCTCAACTGGCTTCCAAACTAGGTTACGATTCCCTGATGGTGGCTGTTCCCCCTTATTCACGACCAAACCAACAGGAATTGCTCTCCCATTTCATTGACGTCGTCACTTCTGTCGAAATTCCCGTACTGTTGTACAACTTCCCATGGCGAGCCGGTACGGAAGTGGGTATGGACGTTTTAGACGGACTAACGAACTACAAGAACGTGATCGGCTTAAAAGAAGCCAGCGGCGATTTTTCCCGGATGTTAGAGATCAAATTCCGCTATGGTGATCGTTATCAAGTGGTTTGCGGGTCAGATGATCAGGCATTCGACTATTTTGCCTGGGGAACAAAATGTTGGATCGGCGGCGCGGCCTCCTGCCTTCCTGAGCAGCATGTCGCTGTGCTAAACGCAGCGCTCAAGGGCGACCTAGTAAAAGCCCGCCAGGAAATGGAAAAAGTTATGCCAACCCTTAAGAATATGGAGAGCGGCTCATACACCCAAAAAGTGAAGTATGGCTGCGAATTACGTGGCCTCATGGTTGGCGCTCCGCGTAAACCATTGCTTGCTCTCGCCGAAAGCGAGAGACCCGCGTTCGAAGCTCTCTTTAAGAAATCCATTCAAGCCTAGGTCCACGATATGATCAAAGTTCCCTACCTCGATTCACATACTGGCGGCGAACCAACCCGGCTAGTTGAAATATGCGCGCCCGACCTTGGGAATGGCACGGTTGCTGATAAACGAGAGGTTTTCAAACAAAATTTTGATTCCTTCCGCTCAATGGTGCTCAATGAACCACGCGGTTCGGATGTGATGGTTGGCGCGTTATTAGTAAAACCCTCCCTCCCCGACTGTGATCTTGGTGTTATCTTCTTTAATAACGTTGGATACCTTGGGATGTGCGGACATGGAACGATCGGCTTGGTGGCTAGCCTTGCTTACCAAGGCCGTTTAAAACCCGGGAAAGTAAGGATCGAAACACCTGTTGGCGTGGTGGAAGCTGAATTGCATCCCGCGGTAAACGATTCCTACCCCAACCGAGTATCCGTGCGAAATATTCCTTCCTATCGTCATCAAAAAAACGTAGCGCTTACTGTAGAAGGAAAAGAGATGCATGGGGATGTGGCTTGGGGTGGAAATTGGTTCTTTTTGGTGCAAGATCACGGGCTCGCTGTTGAAATGAACAACCTTGAAGCCCTAACCGACCTATCTTGGAAGATAAGGGAAGAACTAACCCGCTTGAACGTCACTGGGAAAAATGGCGCTGTGGTCGATCATGTGGAACTTTTTGCCCACACCGAAGCCGCGGATAGCAAGAGTTTTGTCCTTTGCCCGGGCAAAGCCTACGATCGATCCCCCTGCGGAACCGGCACAAGCGCAAAATTAGCCTGCTTGGCAGCAGACGGAAAACTAACTCCTGGCCAAACCTGGCGCCAACAAAGTGTTGTTGGCAGCATTTTTGAAGGGAAAGTGGAATTGGCGAAGGATGAGGTAGTACCAACCATCACCGGTGAAGCGTGGGTGATGGCTGAAGGCAATTTGTTGATCGACGATCGTGATCCTTTTAAGGATGGAATAAGGATGTAACTATGGCAACCAAAACAGATGTTCTCATCATTGGCGGCGGATCTATTGGGCTAAATACCGGCTATTATTTGGTGAAGTCTGGTAGAGAGGTAACGATCATCGATCAGAATAAGGTCGCTGACGGCAGTTCAACCGGTAATGCCGGCCATATCGTGCCAAGCCACATTGTTCCGTTGGCAGCCCCCGGAATGGTGATGCAGACCTTCAAATGGCTGTTAAATCCGGCGGAAAGCCCCTTTAGCATGAGGATCAGCCTTGATCCCGATTACCTCGCTTTTTTGCTCCGTTTTAGCCTTGCCTGTTCCGAAGCCAATGTAAAAAGATCGATACAACCCCTTAAAACCTTAGGTTTGCTCAGCTCCACCAATTTTGAAAAGATCATTCGAGATGAAAACCTTGAATGCGATTATCGCCAAAAGGGTCTCTTATTCTTATATAAAACGGAAGCGGCATTCCATGGCGGGAAACACGAAGCCGAGATCCTGCACCAGAATCATATGCCTGCCGAAATTCTCAACCAGCAACAGGTTCGTGAACGCGAACCGCTTTGCCGCGAAGATATTATCGGTGGTGTTCATTTTACCGGTGATTCCAGCTTGAACCCTGGTGTTTTCCTCACTCAGATCGTCGAGATCTTACGTATAGCCGGAAGCCAATTATTTGAAGGCGAATCCGTTTCCCGTGTTGAAACCAGTAATGGTCGCATCACTAAGGTAATAACCAATAACCACGAATTTGAACCCGAAACTGTTGTACTGGCCGGCGGCGCTTGGTCACCTTTGTT
>CAIRYE010000395.1 GCA_903882765.1 uncultured Anaerolineae bacterium | reverse complement strand
GGTAGGCACGTCTCAGATGCTTTACCAAAGTAACGCGATTCCTTCCCTTGGTGAGGATATCCACGCCTACTTTTTGAATGAAGATCTTCCTGAAGATCTTTTCAGCAGCCCACCGATGCCGAAAATGGCGCCTGTACGCAAAATTTTGGCTAGTGGTACACCACACCCCGCACCTTCTCCATCCGAAAAGTGGAGCTCAGGTACAGAACCATTCTCTAGCGTGAAAGAATTTGCTCGTAAGCAGAAGCTGAATGGCAGTTGGGAAGATGATGTTGAGATCACCTCGATCGTACTAACCCATTTTGTAAGAGAGGGATTTACTACTCAGGATGGAATGTACAGAAGACAGCTTACCAAAGCGCTTACCTGGCTTTTATCAGAAGTTCACACCGGAAAAAGCTTGTTCATCGCTGCCTTCGCCCTTTCCAAATTATGGGAGAAAACACAAGACGCAGCCCTGAGGCTGGAGTTGGATGAGTTGGTAAGCAAATTGGCAGAGCCAAGGAACGAAGTGGAAAAATGGATCGGGCTGGACTTGCAGAATGTGGCTATTCCAAATCGACCGTTCAGAACGATCCTTTCCATAGAAGACCTGTATCTGGCCTTCCTGGTGGACGCAAAGGGAACGATCGTGCTGGAAGATCTACTTGATGACAAATTAGGGCAATTCTTGGGATACGGCAGGGGATAAGATAAACCGCGTTTCGTAGAGCCTAATGGGGGAAAATGCACAAAAAAACCACAGCAAAGTTTTGATTTGCTGTGGTTTTTGGTTTAAAATGGCTCGATTATCAGGCTCATTCGGGGTAAGATTAACCTTCGTAAGGCAGTATCTAACACTCATACCCTGTGTTCTACTCTTAAATTTTGTTCTTCAAAGGCGTTTGATGGAAATTTCACAATACATTCATTTACTTGGCGATATTTTAGGAAAGGTCATTTCTGAAATTGAATCACCGGTGATCTTTGAGATCGAAGAGAACATTCGGGCGGCTGCCAAGGCACGTCGAAATGGTGACCCGAAAGCGGAAGCAAAGCTGGTGAAATACATTTCCTCCCTTTCGGCGCGCGAGGCAAGGGCTGTCGCTTCTGCTTTTGCTAATTACTTTGATCTGGTAAACCTAGCGGAAGAAAACAACAAGCTATTTCTTCTGCGCCGGCAGGATGGGGATGAGAGTAAACCGAGAAAAGAAACCATTGAAGAAGCGATCCGGTTTTTGAAGGAAAGCGGTTTTACCGAAGAACAGATGCGGAATTTGGTGGAGGAATTATCGATCGAGTTGGTTCTGACCGCTCACCCCACCGAATCACGACGGCGAACTACCATTTCGAAACTACAAAGACTGTCTTCTCTGCTCAAGGAATATACCCTTGGGATGGGAAGCCATAAGGATAGAGAGTGGCTAAAACGGTCTATGCAGGCTGAGGTTTCTACCCTGTGGCTTACCGACCGAAATAGGGTGAACAAGCCGGCGGTGACGGATGAAGTAAAAACCGGGTTGTATTACATTGATTCTGTCTTTTGGCGGGTTATTCCTTGGATCTATGATGATCTGGATGACGCGCTGGAAAAATACTACCCTTCCCTCAACACACACAAAACCTGGCTCAAATTAGCCTCGTGGATGGGCGGTGATCGGGATGGAAATCCAAATGTTACCTCCACTGTCACCGCGGAAACCTATCGATTGCACCGCGGCCTTGCCGTGGAGCATTTGCGCAAGCACCTCAAAGAACTCTCGCGCCATCTCAGCATTAGCGAACGGCGGTTTCCTATTTCGTTGGAAGTGCAAAAATGGATCAGGAGCCGGCATCCGCTGCCGGAGCAGGTTCAGTTCATCGAAGATCGCTACGCTGCAGAGCCGTACCGGCTGATGCTTTCGTTATTGGCTTCTGATCTGGCGGAGGCATCTCAGGAAGATATGAAGGGGAAATTGTTGAAGGGTGAAAAGTTTAAAGCACGGGTGCGTTTCTCCGAGATCCTTGAGCCCATTATGATGATCTATCGTTCGCTTCCGAAGATCATAGCCAATGATGAATTGCTTTCGGTCTTCAGAGAAATGCGGGTGTTTGGGCTGCATTCGGCGCGCATCGATATTCGTGATGATTCGAGCAAGTTCAATAAAGCAGTTGGGGAAGTTCTTAGGGCTTTGGAGCTGTGCCCCAATTTTGAAGAATTGCCGGAGATCGATCGCCTTGGATTGCTCACTCACTTACTCTCCAAGCCGATCCCGGACTTGGCCGAGAAGCCGGGTGTAACCACCGCCACCGCCGATATGTGGGCTACCTTTCAGCTGGTGAGCAGGGTTCATAGTGTTTACGGCCCGAACCTGATCGGTCCTATCATCATTTCCATGACACGGTCCGCCGCGGATGTGCTTACCGTGCTGCTGCTGGCAACCTGGGCTGGTGTTCAGCATTCCGTTCAGATATGTCCCTTGTTTGAATCAGTGAACGACTTGGAAAACTCCTCAGCGATCTTGGTGGAGTTGTTCAACAATAAAATTTACAAAAAACATCTCGAAGCTTTGGATCAAAACCAAATGGTGATGATCGGATATTCGGATAGCAACAAAGATGGCGGCTACCTGATGGCGAATTGGAGCTTATTCAAAGCGCAGGAAAGCATTACACAAACCGCGCTGGAACACGATGTCAACCTCACCATCTTCCACGGCAGGGGGGGTACTGTAGCGCGCGGTGGCGGACCAGCCAACAAAGCTATTCAGGCGCAGCCGGTGGGCAGCATTCACGGGAGGTTTAGGGTGACCGAACAAGGCGAAGTGATCGCCACGCGTTATTCCAACCCGGAATTAGCTCATCGTCACCTTGAGCAGATCGTCAATGCTGTGATCTTGGCATCGGCATCGTCGTTCGAATCGGAACAAATTCAAAAAGAGAAAAAATTTATCCCGGCTGAGTGGCGGACGACAATGGAAGTTGTTTCTAACCAAGCTTTGAACGTTTACCGCGGGTTGGTTTATGATACCCCAGAGTTCAACACGTTTTGGCAAAAAGTGACCCCTCTGGATCAGATCACCAAGCTGCATCTGGGTTCACGGCCATCGGCACGGAAGGTTGGCACCAGCGTCCGAAGTATTCGGGCGATCCCGTGGGTGTTCTCGTGG
>CAIRYE010000394.1 GCA_903882765.1 uncultured Anaerolineae bacterium | reverse complement strand
TCTCGCCCGCACACCGGGCAGTGCGGTATGCCCACCCGCGCGTACAGCAAGCGCAAATAGTCGTAGATCTCGGTAACCGTACCCACCGTAGAGCGCGGGTTGTGCGAGGTAGATTTTTGGTCGATCGAAACTGCCGGCGATAACCCATCGATGTAATCCACATCCGGCTTATCCATCTGCCCAATGAACTGCCGCGCGTACGAAGAAAGGCTCTCCACATACCGCCGCTGCCCCTCAGCAAAGATCGTATCAAACGCCAACGAAGACTTCCCCGACCCCGATAAACCAGTGATCACCACAAACTTATCGCGCGGGATCTCCACAGTAATATTTTTTAAATTATGCTGGCGAGCGCCAACCACCCGAATCACATTATGCTGCATACAATTAGTCCTTTGATATAGTTAGGCAAAACTTAATTATACCAAAGCGGTCAAGGGATGAAATGGATATCAGAACGCACCGACCCCATCCCTCAATTTCCGCACGCAAAAACCCCCGTCGATTTAGCGATCCCGCGCGGCCGTCCAAGCCCAGTCAACCATCACCAACGTGTCAAACCACCAATTCCTCGTAAGGGCGGCCCTCGCGGTCACCCGAGCCTTAGAGAACACCATCAGTCTAGGTTCCAATATGCTTTTTTCCTTACTAGTAATTTGCGCGGTAGCCCTCTTAACATCGTAAGGGCCTAAAAATATAAAAAAGCTTAATACGTCCGATCTCTCCACAGATGGAAGATGTTTTGAGGGTTCCCAAAACTTAAAGTCCGAACCAAATCCGCGTGGTCGATCTCCTACCCAGCATAACGACAAACCGCAGATTACCCAACGGCCAACAAACAAAACCTAAGTTTAATGATCACCTTTTATTGTCTAAACTTATCCGCAGTTCATACTCATTTTTTCGGGTCTCAATGAATCTTTGGCCAGCCTGCAACACTAGCGAAATTAGGCTTGGATTTTTTGATTTCTGTGCCCAATCCAGCATATTCTCGTAATTAAATTCTGAGATTAACCGCTCTGGATTTGACTGAATTAATTCCTTGATTCGGTTCAAGGCAAAATTTCCATAGTCCAATTTTTTCCAACTTTCTGTATACCTATACCTTAGCCAATAATCAAGAATAGAAGTGTTATAGTCAAATTTTAAAGCCTGCAATAAATGCCAACTATCGACCATATTATCAATAACATCTCTTCTTGATTCATCATCAGACGCTTTTTTTAATTTATACAAGAAAATGGTTGACCAATTTCTCGCAACATATTTTGATAAATGGTTTTTATCGAAGGTGTTAACAAAAGGTGCTATCCCCGATGCATATGAAAGTTTCCCCCCCCTACGAGTATTTCTGAACTCTTCTACAAAGAAATTAACAAATCTATTATAAAATTCCTCATTCCTGACCGGACAATTTTGAAAAGATGACCAGCAAATTGATTGAACAGTCTCCGGGATTACTATAGATTTTAAGTTTGTACATCCCGCAAAGGCGGAGGCACCAACACTAACAATTCCTTCCGGCAATACAATTTCCTCAAGTTTGGAGCAACCTGCAAAGGCGAAATCTTCTATCCTTTCAATACATTTCGGTAGTACGATTTCCTCAAGTTGAGTACAACCTCCAAACGCCCTTTTGCCAATTGATTTAAGGTTTTTGCTAAAAATTACCTTCTTTAAATTGTAACAATCCGTAAATGATCGGATTCCTAATCTGATAATATGGTCCGGAATCACTACCTCGGTCAAATCCCTCAACCCCTCAAAAGGACCATGCCAAGCTTCCACTTCTTTATTGGCATACGCATACCATCCATACCCGCCTCCCGGACGAATCATTGTCTCTGTTTTAGGGAAGGTATTTAGATCAGGGGAAAATTCGATTCGTTCTACTTTCCCCCCAAAATTGTGGTATCCACAATCGATACTTTCAACAAATAACGTACCATCTCTTAATTCAAATTTATTTTCGTCCATCGGTCCCCCTTCTGATTTTGTCCATTGCGCTCTAACGAATAACCAATTTATTCCAAGAGTAAGTTACCAAGAATATCACCCAACCACGTCCAGCCCCGCTTCTTGGTAGGCGTTCGGGAGATCAAATACGATCGCCTCTTTTTTCAATTTGATTTCTTTTGGTTCTTCCCCGCGATACTTAATATTTCCATCCTCATCCTGATCAAACATATAACTGGTCTTTACACCCTTCCTAAAAACGATTCGTCCACTTGGATCAGAGGCGGGAAAACCAAAGGTGTAATTTGCCAAGGTTTTGTCCATTTCGCCCTCAAAAAAATGTATGATTGCTTGCTCTGTATAACGCGTTTTTAGTGATTCCAACGATTTTTGGTCAACTTCACTATCCGGCTGGGAATATATTTCTTCTGATTCCTCTCCGTTGAATTTTCTGAAAACATCCGCGAAATATTCATTGATTTTAATGGCTTCCCAAGTAAATCCGTCCTGTACCTCAAATTCCAGGTCCATGGCAGCGATCGCCTGCAGGAGCTGTGTTTTTGTGATGCTGGTTGCTATGATCTGGTTGAATTCACTGTGTTTCATAAATTTCCCTCCTAAAAAATATGATAGACACTTCGCCTTGATTTCCGCGTTCGGTTTGAGTTTTCTAAGGGACCGCGAAGTGATTGTCCCCCAAACACGCGCTTGTATATAGTACTAATTATACTAAATCGGCTGTTTTTGTGGGTAAGAAATTTGTAAGTTTCTCATACCAATGCTTTGTAACCGCCTTGTATAAAGACGTCCCAACAGCGGAATACGACTTTCGGTCGAACTTGGTCACCACCACCTATGAACGCGAAAGCGTAAGGGATGTCTCCTATACGTCTAGAGAAAGATAATATCGCACCCATCGTCGCCAATTCCTCTGCGCTTCTTCACCCAGCCTCCCTCTGCGGCAGCCTAACCCACCAGCCAGGCTGCCAGCAGAGCGAATAGAGCTTGCTTACCCCGGCTTACCAAGCCCCAGCTCATCAAACACAGATTGCGGATCGATGACCAAGGCCTCAGGTTCAATTTCGTATGGCCGTATCAGAACGTACCGCATACTGACCTCTGCCTCGATCGTTACTGTTTTTCTTCCAGCTTGATCGACCACGAAATTAGATTTGTCCAGTTCAATATTCATTCCTACAAAATCATCCCAGTCCTG
>CAIRYE010000393.1 GCA_903882765.1 uncultured Anaerolineae bacterium | reverse complement strand
CTTACTTTGTACGGATATAACCGTTGAAGGTGTTCTTTTTTGCCATACAGAATGCCCATATGCGGCCCAAAGTATTTATAGGCAGAGGAGACAAGATAATCGCAATCCAGCTCCTGTACATCAATGGCACCGTGCGCGGCATACTGCACGGCATCTACAAAAACGGTTGCGCCAGCTTTGTGAGCCATCTGAATGATCTCACCCACCGGATTAATGGTGCCCAAGGCATTCGAGGCATACCCAACCGCCAGAAATTTTGGTTTTCGCTGGAGGGCCTTTTCCAGGCTATCCAACGAGAGGGTCCCATCTTCCACGTCAAAATCAACCCAATTTACTTTAACCCCTCTATCCTCCGCGGCAAGGATCCACGGTGTAACGTTGGCGTCATGATCCAAACGGGTCACGACGATCTCATCGCCAGCGTTCCACTCCCGGGAAATAGATCGGCTTAGGTGTAGGGTAAGGGTGGTCATATTCGCGCCAAAAATGATCTCTTCCGCGGAGCAAGCGTTATAAAGATCAGCCATGGCCTGGTGAGCTTCCTCAAGAACCGCATCCGAACGAACGCTGGTGGCAAAGAGCCCTCCATGGTTGGCGTTGCTATTGACCAAATAAGCACTGATGCGATCGAGGCATTGGCGAGCCACTTGTGTGCCGCCAGGATTATCAAAGAACACTTCTTCGCGGGCGAGAGCGGGAAATTGTTGGCGTATTCGGATTAGGTCAAGGGTCATTGCGTGGCTCCTGATATTGGATTTATGCTAAATATAATTTTAAAAATTCTAACACAGCATAGGGAACTAGATATCTTTCCTTCTCTTCGAATGGCAAGAGAAAACCTTGAACGATAGCCATCAAGATTATGGCAAACACCTGAACATCATTTTTTTTAAGAAAACCGCTTCTCCAAGATCCTTCAATCAGACTATTCGAATTCCAGCTTAAGCGCCAACCCATCCGGTAATAATTTTGTTTGATATCTTTGCATATGACAAAGCATATCCAAACGATCCCTTTTGAGGATTACCTACGGTAGTTTGGTAAAAAAACTGATCTTAGCTAAACTTAGTCAAATATAGCTGACGTGTTCGTACCCTACCATTTATAGATTTTTTGTTAAAGTTTTTACTCAAACCATTGGTCAGAAAACAAATCGGACTACAATTAAATCTGAATAATTCACAAAAAAAGGCGTTCGTCGAAGAATTACCTTTTTAATAGTGTTGAATTAAAGGAGAATAATATGAAACAGAATAAATTTTTGATGATTGGCGGCGTTCTTTTGCTGAGCCTAGCATTGTTATTTACCAGCGTGAACCCCGCCAAAGCCGCCGAGATCGACGACGATGGGCTGGTTGCCGCCGGTGAAACGATCGATGACGACCTAATGACCGGCGCCGACATGGTGATCATAGATGGTACGGTCAACGGTAATTTACTGGTCGGCGGTCAAACCGTAACCATTAACGGCACAATCAAAGGCGACGCACTAATTGCCGCTAACGCGATCGTGATCGGCGAGAATGCTGTAATTGAAGGAAATATTTTCGCGGCCTCTTCCACCATCGAGATCGCCGGGAAGGTTAGCGGTGGTGTGTTTGGCGCAAGCGCTGCCCTCACCGTACAGGCACCAGCAACGATCGATGGCAATATCTACTATGCCGGCTACTCCGTTGAAATGGAAAAGGATACGACCGTCAACAAAGACCTTTTCACAGCTGTTTATCAGGCAATGCTCAATGGCAACGTGATGCGTGATGTTCGT
>CAIRYE010000392.1 GCA_903882765.1 uncultured Anaerolineae bacterium | reverse complement strand
CTGTGATCCAGATATCATTTTGAGAATCAATTGTTTTTGCATCTGATACAAAAATATTGGAATTGTCACATTTATATACAGGCATTTCTGGGTTATACATATTTTCTATATATAACATTCCACGAACACCAAAATTAAAAATTGTATTTAGCGCTTGGTTATAAAAAGTTTGTTCAATTTTTCCTGGTGTTTTATTCCAAATCGTCAACCTCGAAGAAAAATTAATAACCCTTCCCAACCCCGTAGCCAACCCCGCCGACTGTTGCGGCGTGAGCAGCCCCGCCCGCACGCGGGTTAGAGCGGCCTGGCTAAGCAGTCCCGCCAACAGCAACTGCCTCGGGGTAAATAGCTGGTGCCAATATGTATAACCACGTTCGCGGTTCGGTTGATCGGTGTTGTACCCAGACTCGATCCTTCGATTCGGGATGTACCCTAGCTTTTGCCACTCCACGAAATTGGCCCGTACGGTGTCGATCACCTTTTGTTCGCGTGCCAGGTCCTCGGCGGACACAGAACGGAAGTAACGGCCATTTGGAGTTACCCAACGCACGCAATACAGCCGTTCCACAAACACATCCTCCGGACGGCTGGTAATGTCGCTGTTTTCCCATTGGCGCATGTTTCGGCGAATATCGTCGATGCGGGCGCTAAAACCACCACTCGGCGGCACAATACGGCTATCGGCTACTGTGGTGCCTTTTAGGGCTTGTTTGTACTCTGCCTCAGTGGCTCTCTCGATCACCTCAATGGCATAGCTCTTGCTGGCGGGTTGTGCCACTAGCTTGACGATGACTTTGTTGGAATCGCTGATGACAAAACTCGGCAGAAGCGGTATCTTCCAACCACTTTCCGGGTCGTTCACTTCCACGCAGTACAGGTAGGCATCCGCCCGCCAACCTTGGCTGTTGTGCTCTACCCCCAGGGCGGTTACTTGTTTGTCCACTTCCTCAAATACCTCGCGCTGGGCGCTGTTCACATCCTCTACCACTTTTTTACCGCCGCCAATAATGTTCAGGCTGGCCCAGGTTAGCAGCCCTGCCAAGGGGTTCAGGTCGCTGGCAAAGGCTTCGGCACCTAGGCGGGCAGCCTCAAACGGGATGCTGCCGCCGCCGGCAAAGGCATCGCCTACGCGCGGGGTATGGCCAAAGCGCGCCACGCCTAGCTGCTGCACAAGTTCTTGCAGGCTGTGGGCATCCGTACCCAGGTGGGCATTTATCTCTTCCCATTCGTGCTGTTCGGGGCCATCCAGATGCTCGGGGCGCTGGCAGTAGGTCAGTTTTTCGCTATACGGCATTCGCTCAAAAGCCAGTAGTTGGAGGGAGGCGCGTTCGGTGCTTTCCAGTTGTCTTAATTTGTCAGCAACAGTTAGGTAAGAAGAGCGAAGATGATTAGGTAAATCTTTTACGATCTCCAAAAGACGGTCTGGCGCTATGGCTTTATCCTTGCGCATTCGTAGACCATCTTCATCCATTGTCATTAGTTTCAAAAAAATTTCTCGGTCGCGGACCGGGTTGCTGGTGGATGGCAGCAGCATGCCCAATAACGCGGCGCGGACCAACACCAAAGGCTTACGGCCTTTCCAGTTTCCAAGGCCAACCAGAGTTTGGCTTCCTCCGGCTTTCCGCTCTTTATAGCTTTCGGCACTCACTTTTGCCACCGGAAATTGCGTCTCAATAAAGCTGGGCGTGTCTTTAAGGCTAAATTCTTCCATGATTATCCCCTCTTAATTATTCTTGGGTCTTTGGAGTAGGTCCTTCTTCGGCTGGTGGCTTG
>CAIRYE010000391.1 GCA_903882765.1 uncultured Anaerolineae bacterium | reverse complement strand
CCATGATCTCCCAACCAACAAACAAGGTTAGTAGGTTGTCTGAGACCACTAAGGTGTACATACCAAAAGCAAAGAGGCCAAGGAAGGCAAAGAACCTAGAGTACATCGGTTCAATTGACAACACAGTATGTTGGTGGCCATGCTCATCGGATACGGTAGCGCCATGAGGAGGTAAACCCATATGGTCATGATCGCCGGCGGGTTGGCCAAAATTATGGTACCCAACCGAGTAAATAAAGATCATGAGAATGGTGATACTAACAAAGAACAATACTACCGCCGAGATCGGGTCGATCTGAACACCGATTTTTACAAAAGAATTACCGGTGGGCAGCCAATCGATAGCGCTGGCAAAAATGTGTTTACCGAATTCTTCAGTACCCAAAGCTTTAAAGAACACCACCATACTGCCGATCCAAGAAAGGGCGGCGGCAAAGATGGCTACAGAATGGCTTAGAGCTTTAGAGCGATTAGTAAACAACACGATCAGGAAAAAAGCCAGCAGGGGCGGCAGCGGGATAAGCCAAATAAGGGTTTCAATGGACATATTTATCTCCTACCACTTCATCAGGTCAAGCTCGTCGGCAATAACGGTATTTCGACGGCGATAAATTGAGTAAACCAGGGATAACCCCACGGCAACTTCGGCAGCGGCAACAGCAAACACAATAATGGCAAAAACCTGACCCGCCATATTTACGGTATTTCCGTATCGCCAAAATGCCACCAAATTGATATTAACCGCGTTTAGCATCAACTCGATGGAGAGAAGGATAGCGATGGCGTTCCTTCGGACGAGTACACCAAACAGCCCAATACTGAATAAAACTGCTGAAAGGAATAAGTACCAACTAATAGGGATCATCAATACCTCTTATTTCTTATTCATGGCTACATAAACAGAGCCAAGCAAAGCAGCTAATAATAGAACCGAGGCAACTTCAAATGGAAGCACAAAAGCATCGGGCGAGATAAGGGCTGCCCCAAGGCTAGCAACGGAATCATATCCCTCGGCAATTTGAACAGGCAAGGTATTCATTCCATCCCATTTGAGCATCAATGAGCCAATTGCGGCGGCGATAACAACCACCAACAGCAAAGCAAACGGCCAGCTCTTATTAACTTGTGAGCCAGATTCCAAATTTTCGCGTCGGGTAAGCATTACCGCGAAAATGAACATGATCGCGATGGCACCGATATATACAACAACCTGCACAACCGCTAAGAAACCAGCTTCAAGGATCGCGAACAAAATGGCAACTCCAAACAGCGTGGAGATCAGCCATAAAGCAGCGTGTATCAGGTTCTTTGAGCTCACTACATTTACCGCGGAGCTAACGATAAGGAATGAACTAAAGAGGAAAAGTAATTGAGTAGAATCCATAATCATCACTCCAGACTAATGATGCGCAACTGCTTGCACAGTTTCCGCAACAGTTCGATCTTTTTTGGATCTCGATCGGAGCACTTCAACGGTGACCCAAACGACCAATACATTGGAAAGGAACATTCCTGGAACATAGATCCAATTGCCAGCATCCCTAAGTAACGGATGAACCAAGGCAGTTACGATCAGAAGGGCAAATGAGACTGGGGTAAGGAATTTCCAATTGAACATCAGCATATGATCGATACGGATACGCGGAACGGTGTATTTAACCCACATAATGAGCCAATAACCGAACAACGCTTTAGCGCAGAAGTAAACTACACCAAGGAAGGGGATCTCGCTTGACCAAGGACCATGCCAACCGCCAAAAAACAGAACGGAAAGCAAACCACCAAAAGTAAAGGCGTGAAGCATCTCACCAGCATAAAAAAGGCCAAACTTCATTCCGGAGTATTCAATGTGATAACCGGAAACGATCTCTGATTCACCTTCGTTAAGGTCAAATGGAGAGCGGCCTAACTCGGCAATAGCTGAAATCAGGAACAACAAAGCGCCTAAAGGGGAAACCAAGAAAAACCAGAAATTTTCAGTCTGGAAATTAGTAATGGTCTGCATGCTGAGGCTTCCGGTAATAATGGCGGGGATCAACAAAACCACCACCATCGGTATCTCGAAGGAGATCATGGCAGCAACTTGGCGGAAGGCACCTAATAATGCGTACTTATTATTAGAAGACCAACCGGCCATAATTATGGAAAGAGTTCCAAATGCGCCAGTAGCCACCATATACAGCAATGCCACATTTAGGTCAACGCCGTAAATATTGATAGCCAATGGAACGATGGCCCATAGGAACAACACGGAACCGAGCGATAGAACCGGAGCAAGGTTGTAAACCAATTTATCGGCGTTCGCTGGGGTTGTGTCTTCTTTGATGATCAGCTTGATCACATCAGGAATAGGTTGGAAAAGCCCGAATGGGCCTATCCTGTTCGGGCCTAACCTGCCTTGGAACCTAGCGACAACTTTTCGCTCAACCCACACCAACAAAATGTCGATGATCATGGCAAAAGTGATCAGGATCAAAATTCCAAGAACATAGATGATGATCTGGGCCAGGGCGCCATCCAAACCCCAACCCGTGAAAGTCAACATCAGACTTTCGTAAATAGTATTGATAGGATCAGACCAAAAATTCATTCATGCTCCTCTTAGAATCAATAGAAAGGCTGATTGTTTGTTTCTCAATCAGCCTTCCAAATTTTGCGCGTTTTAGTTTAAACCCATTCCAACATACCTTTTCGCCAGGTATAGCTGAGCCCAGCGATAAGGATCATGATAAAGAAAATACCCTCTACGACAACGAAGTAAGGTTGGACGTTAAGGCTGACCGCCCAAGGGAAGAGGAAGACGGTCTCTACATCAAAAACCAAAAAAATAAGAGCAAAAATATAGTATTGAGCTTTGAATTGAACTAAGCTCTCGCCCACAGTTTCCATACCACATTCGTAGGTACTTTGCTTGATGGGATTTGGCTTCTTGGGAGCAACTAGCGCTGATAAAACCAGCGGAATTACCGGGAAAATGATTCCAACCAAGAGGAATAACCCTATGTATAACCATGAATTCTGCATAGAAGCTCCTTAAAACATTTTAGCAGTCTTGTCGAAGACAGCCCATTGAAATTTTAGCACAGTTGAGTTCTATAGACACTTATTAGTGTATACAATTTGTGTGATTAAAGTCACGAATCAAGCTTTTTTCCTTGCTTGGATCACAAAATAAGCAATTGAAAAGAACAGTGATAATACACATACAACCCGCACCATATCCGAATTCAATCCAAATGAATTTCTACCCTCGATCTCGATCCTTTGCGCCGAAAGTGGAAAAGTGACATTGGTCTGTTCCACTCCTACGCCGCTCCGAATATATAACCACACCTGGCCAATTCGTTTTCCAATTTTTTCAGGGGATACCTTCCAGTAAAAGGTAAGGCTATCTCCACCGGCGTATGTTTCGGATACCAACCCGTTCGGCGCAACAGCAACGCCATCCATCGTTAGCCGCGATTCAAATAAAATACCTTGATCACGGTATTTTATTTTAAACCGCTCCTGATCCAATATGGTCACGGTTAGCTTGACTGCGCCGGTATCTCCCAATCGAATAAATTCAGGAGCATCTAGCGTGATCGATAGAAGTGCGTCGACGGGGATACCCTCCCTCGAACTCCGTTCTACCATGGCACCCTGTTCGCCTACGCGCAACCAATTAACATACTGAAAATAAATGATCCCAACCCCTAACAATACAACAATAAGGGTTGAGATCATAGCTGACTTTGTAATACCCTTCATTTTCATCACAGAAGAACGATCTACCGATCCACTTCTTCCACCTCAGCATACCAGCGTATCCGGGTGCCAACACTATTTCGCATCTTCCATAAGATGGGCTTGTTCACCCGATCCAATAAGCTGCGAATGGCATTGATTCGATGCAATACCACCCCTTTTTGTTCCTGAGGAATTTCAAGTTCATCTTCCAATAGGATCATTTCGATCTTTGCCAAATTGATGATCAGAGTTTTATATAACCCCCAATCCTTCAGGCACAATCGAACGATCCTATCCAGATTTATGTTCGTTTCATCATTGAATCCAACCTCATTATCCAATAATAAGGAAATGATATCCAACGCGTCCTTGCGATTCAATTCGATGATTTGGATCTTCGATAAAAATAATTCAGCCAAAGGAACGGTAACTGGGTGATGAGCCAATCGGTTGGACATCGGCAATTTATGGCACATCTCAAAATCACCTACAAAAACATCTACCCGATGCCCAGTCTCATTATTGATAAAGATCTGGCGCCTGTCACCGTTTAGCAAGTTAAAGGTTTTATCCGGTGCGTAACCAACTGAGGAAAAAAATGCAGTAAGTTTATTCTTGCCTTTTTTATCAACGACAACATCAATATCAGGATAGCTTCGCTTTAAGCTGGATGCCTCCGCCGAGGGGCTGTGATATTTAATAGCCAACCCGCCAATAAGTCGGATCTGAATATTCTCTCTCCTAGCTGCGTTGAGAAGTTCGTCCATTTCCTCAAAGATAGTGCTTTTAACCATGATGCTAATCCTTCACTGATGGCCCATGTTATTGTGGGCTAATCGATCGGTATCTCTTGGTTGATCTTATCGATATCAATGCCCTTGCTTTTGCGGTAGGCTTTGAACCCAAAATACAACAAGAAAGCGGTTCCATACATGAATCCCATAAAAATGAGAGAAGGAGTGTTCTGCAAGCTGATCCCATACAAAGGCGTACCATTCAGCCAGGGATCAAACAACCACTCTACCAATAAGAAGGTAAGAAAACCTCCAAAAATGATGCCGGCTAGGCTGATCAATGGAAAACCAAATACTTTGAATTTAGCGATCGGTGAAGCATTGTAAAGCTCGGGTTTTTTGAAAGGAAGAACGATCGCTCCCAAGGTTGTGCCAAGGTATGTTACAGCGATCACCAAGGTAGAGTCGAGAGTGAGGGACCTGAAGCTAAAAATATCAAAGGCAAACAAATACGAAATGACGATCGAAGGAATGACCATCATCAACAGAGCGTAAATAGGGGTATGCGTCCGCTCGTCAACTTCCGCAACTTTTTCCGGCAGCAAACGGTCAAAGGCCGCAGCGAAGATAACCCGTGTTGAAGATAGAAAAACCGTTCCAGACCAACCGAACCACCACATCGACATCAATAAGATCACGATGATCTGTAGAATCCGACTGGAACTCATAAATACGGCAAGAAGGGCAGGGTAAGGCCAGAATGGCATTGATGGAGCTACATCGGTATAACCCCAGGCATAATTCCAATATGCCCCATTCGCTTGAACATAGAAATCCCAGCCGATCGATTTTGAAATAGAGAATAATACAACGATAGCAAGAACGGTTGTTACACCGAGAGCCCAGGCCATGCCGGCGAAATTACGTTTAAAATCAGTTGCGCCGCGAACTTCTCCATACAAGGTTGCTCCCCAATTTGGCCAAAGGTTGAAAAAGACAAGATAGGGTAAAGTGAGCATGATCAGACCAAAGCTTCCACCTGTAAGTGGTAATGCGGCGCCGGCGTCGGTGCCTTCTTTCACGATATTATCGTAAACGCTGCCCTGAATGCCATACAGCGAATTGAGATTAGAATCCAAACCAGCTTTAAAAGTTTCCGGGCTGCCAGTGAGAAGCATAAATACAACTATAGCCAATCCCAACATCCCACCATAGAAGCAGATCTTTTGTATCTTGGCATACGATTTCATACCAAGAATAATATAAAAAGTAACGATGCTGAGCGTGATTAAGGATGTAACAAAAAGGCCAATAGAGCTTTGTCCAAACCAGATCGCGATATCTTTTAGCCCTACCAACGCTAGGATAGGAGTGATTACGATATGCCGTAACATATCAGCATATAACGGTACCCACAGCCAAAGAATGAACCACCAACCGGTAATAGCTAACACAAATCCAACACCACTGCCAAAGATACGGCTTTGCCAAACATAATCCCCGCCTGAACGCGGCATCACCGCGATAAGGCTGGAATACACCACCACTTCAAAAATAATGAAGAGAGCAGCGATGATCAGAGCGGGAATAATTCCACCTTGAAAATAATACATCTGACTAAAACTGTAAAAACCTAAGGTAACTAGGTTAATTGAGAACAATGCATAAACAAACGCATCAAAGACGGACCACGACCGAACCAAACCTGTTGCTTTTCTGATAAATAGATCTGACATCCTGCTCTCCTCCAAGCAAAATTTTTACTAACCACTGGTTAGCACATAATTCTCTATCTTTTTATCCCCCAGGTTTATCAATGCGCCTTGTAATGTCCCCTGTTCATACATCGAGCCGGGGTTGATACATAGGGTTTTTCCAATTTTGGATGTTCCTCTGCCCTCATGAATATGGCCGTGCAGGCTGAGTAACGGACTGTACTGTTCTATTGCTTTTCGTAAAGAGATCGAACCGGTAGGCTTTAAAGCATTGCCGGCGTATTTTGGTCGCAGGTTCTCGTCCAGCTCCGGCGCTTCATCAAGGTTCGAATTATAAGGCGGAACGTGGATATTAAAAATGGAATTTGTAGGGTTTTTGATTCGGGACGCCATTTGCTCATATCGAACCGCTAACAGGTCTTCTGTCTCTTCACGGTAAGTATTCCAGGGGGTCTTATTCGACCAGCCCGAGGTGATCATTTCGTGATGTTTATCGATCTCGATCACTTCCCCTTCAGCAAGGGTTACACAGGAAAACCTCCTGATTATGTCATCCACTTCAAAACGATCGTCATTACCAGGTGAAACGAAAACCTTGATGTTTGTGTTCTGCAGTTTGGTCTTGGCGATTTCCATCCATTCTTCAACAACCTTCATAGCTTCATTGTTGAAAAGAGAATAGACCTTCTCTGGTTCTTTTTCTAGATCCGCCAATTCCTCCAAATTAGTTATGTAAGGATAATAACCACGACTGCGGATCTTGCCCTTCATATCAGCTAACTCAGCCGACCCATCCAAGTCAAATTTTTGTTGAAGAAGTGT
>CAIRYE010000390.1 GCA_903882765.1 uncultured Anaerolineae bacterium | reverse complement strand
GTCTTCTGTTGGTTACAATGGCGATGGGCCTCACTGGCTACCTGCTTCCTTGGAATCAGAAATCATACTGGGCCACAGTGGTCGCAACACAGATCGCAGGCTCTCCGCCGTTTATAGGAGAATTTATCCTGAAGGTGATGCGAGGTGGGTCAGATCTAAGCGCGCTCACCCTGCAACGCTTTTTCGCCGCTCACATCTGGATACTTCCAGTGGTCCTGATCGCAATGATCGGCATACATCTTTACCTGATCATCAAGCACGGTGAATCCCATTTCCCATCCGTGGAAGAATAGAGGGAACAATGGATAACGAAACGAAAAAAAAGATCAACGAAAATTATCAAAGATCCCTGATCAAAGGTGAAAGATTTTGGCCGGATAGCATCTACAAAGATCTGGTGGTATCACTTGGCATCTTTATCATATTGGTGCTGCTCGCCACCTTTGTCGGTGTTCCGGGTGAACCCAAAGCCGATCCTTCGGATACCTCCTACCTTCCAAGACCTGAGTGGTACTTCCTCTTCCTTTTTAAATTCTTGGCTTTGTTTGGACAAATACCAGTACTCGGCAAGATCGAATGGATCGCTACTGTTCTAATTCCAGCAGCCTTTCTGATCGTACTTACCTTATTGCCCTTCATTGAGAAAAGCCAAGTTCGGCATTACAGCAAACGTGTTGTCGCCATTTCTATTATGGGGATTTTTGTTGTCAGCGCTGTAACCCTAACATTGTTATCAGATGTTCCAACTGGCGCAAGCATAGAAGGAACTCTTCAAACCGTCGGCGGATTAGTGATCCCAACCCTCGCTTACATCCTTCTGGGTTATTTTGCCTGGAAACCAGGTGCCGCGACCAACAAAACAGTGATCAGTATTGCCTCGGTCACGGCTGTTCTTATGGTTGGCTTTACCATTGCCACCCTCGCGATCTACAAAGCCCCTGAAGTTGAGGAAACGGTTGTTGCCAATACCCTTGTAGACCAAATTCAGGCTGGCGGCGATCTGTACGCGGTGCAGTGCGTTGAATGCCATGGTAGCGATGGCGAAGTTGCTATTATCACCGGCGTTGAAGGCCTGGAAGGGAAAGAAATTCCCCCCATCAATGGCAAAGATGTGCTTTATACATTGAACGATGCCTCTATGGCTGAAGTGATCGCGTATGGTCGACCTAATGGCGGGATGAATCCTTTCGGGAAAGCTTATAACGCTGAAGGTTTATCCAAATCTGAGATCGATAATATCGTCATTTTTATGCGCTATAGCTGGGATGACCGCTTTGAAGCTCCAGTATTACCAGCATTATACCCACCTCTTGCCGAAGGCGAAGCGCCATCTTATGAGAAACACATCGCGCCAATCGTCAAGCGATACTGCATCAGTTGCCATCGCCCCGGGAAAGATAACAACGAATATTGGATGCAAACCTATGATGAAATTTTAACCACCGGTGATAACGGCCCTAACGTAGTTGCTAATGACGAGAACAGCACTTTGTTGGCACTCATCCAAGGTCATCCGCTAATGGATGGCTCTACTGAATTGGCTGGCCAAATGCC
>CAIRYE010000389.1 GCA_903882765.1 uncultured Anaerolineae bacterium | reverse complement strand
ATCTTGTTCCTTATCGGAACCGGCTTTTTACTTACGATCATGGTCGAGATCATTGTTCTTTCCGGTGACATCGGTCGTATGAATACTGTCTTTAAATTTTATTTACAAGTGTGGACACTCTTCGCCATCAGTGCCGCATATGCCCTTGGGAAGATACTCAGTGATATGACCAAGTGGGGAACCCGTCGCCAATTCGTCTTTGACGTGGTAGGGCTAACCTTATTGGCTGGCGCTTTGCTCTTCACCCTCACTGCCACCTACGACAAGATCCGTGATCGAATGGCGGAAGGTGTTCCCTTTACCTTCGATACAATGACCTACATGCAATTCGCGAAATATTGGGATCAACAGGAACTTGATCTTTCCAAAGATTACAAAGCGATCCGCTGGATGCAGCAAAATGTTGAAGGATCGCCAGTGATCGTTGAAGCCAATAGCGTGGAATACCGCTGGGGTACTCGATTTACCATTTACACTGGGTTGCCTGGGGTAGTGGGTTGGAACTGGCATGAAAGGCAGCAAAGAGCTTTGTTTCCCGGGGAATGGGTTTCTGATCGGGTGAACGAGGTGAATGGGTTCTATAACGATAGGAACATAGAAAGTACTGTAACCTTCCTGCGAAAGTATGGCGTCAAATACATTATCTTGGGCGAGTTGGAACAACAAAGCTATGAAGCGGATGGATTGAAAAAATTCAGCCAGTTTGATGGTATTTTCTGGAAGACAGTGTACGATGATTCGGGCGTGAAAATTTATGAGGTCTTTAAATGAGCAATATTTACCACATTACATCACGGCAGCTTTACGAAGCATCGCTCGCGACGGGAATATATACCCCTCCAACTTTTGAACAGGATGGTTTTATTCACCTTTCTCAAAAACATCAAGTTCTTGGTGTAGCGAATAATTTCTATAAGGGACAAACCGGTCTGGTGTGCTTGGTGATCGATCCATCCAAACTAAGGGCCGAATTGAAATATGAAGGCCCTGTGCATCCAAATGGAAAAGAAGTCGAAGAGTTTTCCGCTTCCGATAAATTTCCGCATTTGTATGGTGCTATGAATCTGGATGCTGTGATTTTAGTTGCCCCAATGGCAGCGAACGAACAAAACGTGTTTGTTGACCTGCCAGAATAATTAATTATGATCTCACTCTTTCTTTGGTACTTGCTGATCAGTGTTTTAGGTCTAGTTACGCTGCCTTTAGCCACAAAATTGTTCTCATCCTTTACGGATAAGGGCTATAGCCTATCGCGAGTTCTTGGATTGTTGCTTTGGGGTTATCTGTACTGGATCTTGGTTTCTTTCAAGGTTTTGCAAAATGACACCGCCGGCGCGTTGTTCTCGTTCACCCTATATAGCGTTTTGGTAATTGGCTTATCGATGGCTATCAAAGAAGACACTGAACAAAAAAACCCACTGAACGATCTGGTTGAGTTCTACAAACAGAACAAAAAAACCGTCATCACCATCGAATTGCTATTTCTAATATCGCTGCTTTTTTGGGCATTCGTTCGAGCTCTGAACCCGGAAGTTTCCGGCACAGAAAAACCGATGGAGTTGGCATTTATTAATTCCATCATTCGATCTAGTTCCTTTCCGCCAAATGACCCTTGGCTGAGCGGTTATTCCATCTCTTATTACTATTTTGGTTACGTCCTTGCCGCTATGTTGGCTGTGGCAACCAATACGGCTGGCAGCATTGCCTTTAATCTAATGATCGCGCTGGTTATTTCGCTTAGTGTTATTGGATCTTACGGCATCTTGTTTAATATGATCAACAGAAAAGCCACCAGCGATAAGTTAAGGATAAGTTTAAATAATTACCTTACGCCCCTGCTTGCGCCGCTATTTTTAACCGTAGTCAGTAACGCCGAAGGCGCGTTGGAATTGTTTAGGTCGATGGGGTTGGGTTGGTCGAATGGCCGCTCAGATTTCTGGCAATGGCTCAATATGAAAGACCTAAATGTTGCCCCTGAAGCGATCTTTACATGGCCGCCGAGATTTTGGTTTTGGTGGCGGGCTTCACGCGTGTTGCACGATTATGATTTCATCGGCAATTTTTACGAAGTGATTGACGAATTCCCTCATTTTTCTTTTCTTCTCGGTGACCTTCACCCGCATGTTCTATCCATTCCTTTTGGGTTACTTTTGATCGCTATGAGCTTGAGCTTGTTATGGCGTGACGTGAAGGCTGATGATCGAACTAGGATGCCTTTTTTGGTTATTTTGGCGGTTGGTTTAGGTGGTATCGCCTTTCTTAATACTTGGGATCTACCGATCTATTTCGCGTTGGTCAGTTTGGTACTTATCGTCAACGTGGTTAAGACGAATGGCTGGAATAGTACTGCCGCTATTGAGCTTCTAAAAACGATCGTCCCGTTAGGTGTTTTTAGTATTTTGCTGTACATCCCTTTTTATGTCGGCTTCTCTTCGCAGGCTGGCGGTATTTTGCCGAATGTGATCTTCCCAACCCGCGGCGCGTATTTATGGATCATGTTCCTTCCGCTTTTGTTGCCGGTAATTTTTGGTCTTATGAGGGTTACGAAGGATTATCGGATCAATTTGGTTGATGGTGGAATGCTCACCTTGATCTTGGTAAGCCTCTTGATGCTCTTTTCATTTCTCATGGCATGGGTTGCTCAATCGCTCCCCGAGGGCGCGGCATTTATGTCCGCGCAGGGTTTCGCCACTTTTAATCAGTTTTTATCCGCGTCCATATTAAGAAGGTTCGAATACATCGGCGGTTTGATCACCTTGATGGTCGTTTTGACCATGGCGGTATCAGGTTTTTTTGCCTACTTTAAGACAAAAATGAGCCGAACCACTTTGTTTTTTACAATATTAACCATGATGGGTGGGCTTTTGGTGCTGGCTCCCGAGTTTGTATATCTTCGCGACCAGTTTGGCACAAGGATGAACACAGTTTTCAAGTTTTATTACCAGGCTTGGATATTCTGGTCAATTGCCGCGTCGTATGGGATGATCAAGTTAGTTGAGAAAAGCCACGGTGTTGCCAAGGCATTTCTTGTGTTGCTGCTCCTGTTTAGCACAATGGTTGGGTTGGTCTACCCAGTAACAGCCTTGCCGGATAAAACAGACTTGAAAAACATGGCAACCAAACAATACATCTCTCTTGATGGTTCACTTCACATCAAAATGAACAATAGCGATGAATGGGACGCTTTTCAGTGGATGATGGCTCAACCAAGCGGCGTCGTGCTGGAAGCGGTGGGTGGTTCTTACACCGACTACGCTCGATTCTCCACTTTTACCGGCCAATCAACTGTTTTAGGGTGGCCGGGGCATGAGAGCCAGTGGCGCGGTGGTTATGATGAAATTGGCAGCCGCCAAGGCGACATCGAATCGATTTACACGACCCGTGAGTGGGAATCTGCTCGCCTATTGCTATTGAAGTACAATGTTGACTACATCGTCGTAGGCAATATGGAAAGAAATACTTACCCGGTTTTTGAAGACAAATTCAGGGAGAATCTGGTAACCGCTTTTTCATCCGCAACGGTTACCATTTATCAAGTTCCAACTAATATGCGATAAAAGAGAAATTTATGATCACAACCACAAAAAAATTCGAATTTGAAATACCATACCTCCTCGTTGCCATAGCTCTGGGGTCTTTTTTGCGGCTGTACCAACTCGGTAGTCTGCCATTAAGTGACCGTGAAGCGGCTTTAGCCTTAGACGCGTTGAATTTCTCCAAAGGGATCTTTACTCCGTCCTTCTCCAATACACTCTATACCAACTTTACAGCTGGATTATTTTATTTTTTCACATCCTCCAATTTCTTTGCCAGGTTCTTGCCAGCGTTTGCCGGAATATTGCTGCTATTCGCTCCCCTTCTGTTTCAAAAAACGTTAGGGAAAAATGTCGCGTTCGTTCTAACTCTTTTACTGGCGATCGATCCCACCTTAGTAGCGTTATCCAGGTCGGTTAACCTGGTCATTTTGCCGCTGACCACATTGTTGTGGTTATTGGCGGCCTTCACGGATAAGAGGAGTAAGACCATCGGTGTCTTGTTGGGATTATTCTTGTTAAGTGGCCCTCAAGTATGGTTTGGAATCCTAGCTTTGATCTTGACGGAGATCACCCTGCTTATTTTCCGTTGGAACGTTCGGTTGAGCACGCAAATTGCTGAACTGAACAAAAAACAATTGAGAGAAATGGTTGTGCCTTTTCTATTAACCTATGCCTTGTTTGGGAGCTTCTTCCTTCTCAACCCGGCCGGGTTGGGTTCGATCATCTCCTCGTTTCAAGGGTTAATTCTGCAAGCCCAGTCGGCAAATAGTGTTGGCGCGGCGGTTATTTCCCCGATTAGATCTTTGTTGACATTAGGTGTGTACGAGATCTTTGGGATCGTTTTCTTCCTTCTTGGATTAAAAAATCTGTTCACCGAGCGGCGGCCAGTTTTTTCCGCTTTTGGAATAGCGAGTTTGATCGCGGTGATCATCGCGATCATTCACCCAGCCAGAAATCCATTGGATATTGTTTGGGTTGTTCCGTTCCTGTTATTGGTTGCGGCGCTCTTCATCAGCGATTTTATTGAAAATTTTGGGTCCTTTACCAGAGAGATCCAAGGGATGACCCTCTTTACCACCCTGCTTTTGGTCTTTGCGGTTCTAAATATTTTCTCCATCGCTTTGGTGACCGCTGATGTGGTGGTTACCCAAATGCGTTGGAGTGTTTTGATCGGCTCGATCACTCTGCTGATCATCAGTTTTGTATTGGTCACCTATGGTTGGTCCTTTCAAACCGCATCTAAGGGAATCACGACTGGTTTCCTAGTATTTTTCTTCATGCTAAATATTCCACTATTGGTTTCGATCAGCCATTTAAAGGCGAATGGTACTGATGAGCTATCTGATCCTTATCCCCAAATTTCAACGGACAACGTTTTGCTGCGGCAAATGAAGGATGTCTCACGCTGGAATCAGAGCTCTGATAGCCTCAAAAAGATCACTTCAGTTGCGGTGGATTCCCCCGCGTTGACTTGGATGCTAAAAGATTTTGAATACGAAAATGTTTCTGATATCCCAAGCGTTGATGAATTGGGACTGATCATCATTACACCCGATGGTTTTTCGAATGATGAGTTGGAAGGGAATTATCGCGGCCAAAATATTTTTTGGAGCTATGATGTTCCTTTCGAACAATTGACCTGGGCGGATTGGATGAAATGGTCCGTGAATCACAGCTTCCCTAAAAGTGAAAATAAACTGATCTTGTGGATCAGGGCTGACCAATTTATCGACCAACAAAACAACTAAAACTGGATACAAACGAAAAATGACAAAACAATCCATCATCGCCATCGACGGCCCCGCCGCCTCAGGAAAATCGACACTTGCTTTTTTGCTGGCGAAAAAATTGGGTTACCTCTATTTTGATACCGGCCTAATGTATCGGGCCATTACTTGGCAAGCTTTGCATAAGGAAGTGGATGTTAGTAATGAATCCGAGGTCACCAAACTTGCCAATGAAACCGTGATAGAAGTATTGCCCTCTTCGGTAGAGGATGGCCGGCCTTGTGATGTGATCATTGAAGAACAAGACATCACTTGGGAGATCAAAAAACCTGTGGTTGAGGGTTCTGTATCGGTGGTGGCTGCTTACCCAGGGGTGCGTGCCGCACTTACAGCGCAGCAGCGCAGAATTGGTCTGCGCGGTAACGTGGTGATGGTGGGGAGGGATATCGGCACGGTGGTATTGCCTGACGCGGATCTGAAGATCTACCTCGATGCCTCTGCGGAAGAACGAGCTCGACGCCGTTTTAGCGAAATGCAATCACGAGGTGAATCGGCGGATTACGCGCAGATCCTAGCCAAGGTGATCGAGCGAGATCAGATCGACTCGAATAGAGAAGTCGCGCCGCTAAAACCGGCTTCCGACGCGGTAGTGATCAACTCCAGTGAAATGGATATTGACGCGGTATTGAATTTTGTTTTGGGGTTATTGAAATAACAATTTCCTCCTTAGTTGAGGTTAGTTTAGCCCAATTTGTGTATAATTTTTAATTGAGAGCAAAATGGACATCCTAGCGAAAGTGCCTCAGGTATTTTTATTATTGATCCAACCCGAAAATAATACTGGGTTATTGGTATGGCTATTGTTGCTTGTTGCCACAACCATAGCGATTATGAAAATACGTTCTCGCTGGGTAAAACCAAGTGCTCCACATTATCAAAAGAAACAACACAAAAAGCGCGGTTATAAGATCGGGTGTGTATACGCTTGGATCAGCTTTGCCTCGCTGATCGGTTTATTCGCGGTAATATTTGTGAGTACCTCTTTTGAGGCGAATGATGTCATCACTCATGTTGCATCTCGTTACACCGATGGTGAAACCTCCACGTTAACTTGCGCACCCTTCTACCAATGTGATATTTTTCTGATCAATAACAAGGAAACTACGGTACTTCGTTCAGTGAACTTGAGCGAAAACGAACTCAAGAAATACTCCAGTGCCACTCGCGGTTTCCCTGCCACATTAAACTTTGGCAATAATGAAATTGGTCTCTTCCGCCAGACAATAAAAGAGGAGAAAGAATTGGTAATTTACCTCTCGTGGTCGCGGTTAATTGACCAGATTCTAGCCCGATTTTTCCCGTGGGCGGGCTTCCTTTCCATTATCTTGATGGTGCTCTATTTTGGGCTAATTCGCAAGATCAGCAAGGAACTTGTTCGCACGGCTGAAGCACTCGGCGAAGGCCATATTGCTGACCAACAACCCGCGCCAAGCCAATTTGTTGAAATATCCGCAATTCAAAATGCTCTCTTCAATTCAGAACCGGCAGAATCTTTAACCTCTGTGGGCCAGGTTACCCTCGGTGATTTAAATTTACTGACCTATTCGTTTGAAGACCTCAATAACCTCAGAAGTGAGTTGTTTGAACCACTTCGTTCCCTTGCAGCTACCAGTTTGAGAATTATTCAGCCAACGCAAGAGCGCCCTGAAGCGGATCAAGTATTTGATGTGATCTGTTCGCGGGAGGATATGGATCCTTTTGGAAAGTTCGACCCGGTTATTTTTACCCTTTCGGGGAAGACCGGGGAAATGTTCCTTGAAAACACTCGGCAGTTATTTAAGAAGAGCAATAACTTCGATCAATCCATTCCCCGCTCATTGTTTTTTATCGCGCTACGAAAAGGCGAACAATTAGTAGGGGTGTTGTGGGGAGCATTTCAGGAAGAACGCGTGTTTTCAACGGACGATATTGAAGCGATCAAATCTTTTGCCTCCCAGCTCACTCAGGGTGAACAGAACAAGACCGCTAGAAATATAACTTCGGAAATTGAAATTCAAAAACTTAACGCGATCATCCGATCGACCCCTGACCCATTGATTTTGCTCGACGCCAATTTCAACTTGAAGTATGCCAATAAGAACGCCTCTATCCTTTTTGGCACAAAGTTAGAGAAGGGAGTGGGCAGCCCGATCGATGCCTTGCTCGACGCGCCAGCTTTGGTCAATTTACTTCGTTCGACCATCACCAATGAAACTAACAACGAAATTACCCTGATCAATGGCAAAACCTACAGCGCTCTTTCTAAGAGCATAAATGTATTAAACCTGCATAATGCTCGCTTGTGGATCTTCAGAGATATAACCAGCTTTAAAGAGCAGGAACGATTGAAAACCGAGTTCGTAAATACGGTTAGTCACGATCTTCGCGGTCCACTCTCTCTTATTCGTGGGTACGCCAACATGATTGAAATGGTTGGTACGCTCAATGATCAGCAGGTGGTGTACTCCCAAAAGATCAATGAAAGCATAGAAGATATGTCTAAGTTGATCAACTCATTGTTAGATCTAGGGCGCATCGATGCCGGCGTAAGCATGCAGTTAGAGCTAGTGTCAGTAAAAGAACTGTTGGATAAAGTATGCGGACCAATTCAAGTGCTTGCCATTCAGAAAAAGATACTGTTCGAAAAAGAATTTATTGGAAACGATGTCTTAGCCCAGCTTGATCCTGGTTTGGTTCAACAAGCCGTCACCAACCTTTTAGAGAATGCCATCAAATATTCCAATGAGGGAAGCAAGGTAGATCTAAAGGTTATTAGCGGCGATGGGCAGTTGAAGCTCTCAGTTCAAGATAATGGGCTGGGAATCGCGAAAGTGGATCAACCGCATTTGTTCGAAAAATTTTATCGAGGCAAGAAAGCGGAAATTAAAACCCGTAAAGGTAGCGGGTTGGGCCTTGCCATTGTCAAATCGATTATCGAACATCATCATGGAACCGTGTGGTTTGATAGCAAAGAGGGAATAGGGTCTACTTTTTACATCACCCTACCGATCAGGCAACAAACCATCGATAAAAACTCGTTTTAAAGCCTTAACCAATCAAAAAATATAGGGTATAATGCTATGCCGTTCAAAAAACCGAGCGGCAGTCTTTTTTTGTTTATTAACGTGTTGAAGAGGAAAAATGGCTACTAAAAGAACATACCAACCAAAAATTCGAAGGCGTATGCGCGTGCATGGTTTCCGCGAACGCATGTCCACATCCGACGGCCGCGATGTATTGAGCCGCCGTAGGGCAAGAGGCCGCACAAAGTTGACCGTAAAGATCAACAATCATGTTAAGCGAGTGCGCTGGTAGAGAGAGCGAAATACCATCAACGATTCGCCCTAGTTTGGTTTTAGGGCAGGATATCTTTGAATAGAAAATTTCGCCTTTCCAGGTCGATCGATTTCAAGCGGGTGCGGAAGCAAGGTTCATCTTTCGCGCACCCGCTTGTTGTGTTGGTGAGGTCAAGCTCAACTGGTTTGCGCTCCCGTGTTGGGATCAGTGTGAGCCGATTTGTGGGGAACGCGGTGGTGCGAAATCGTACCAAGCGTGTGGTTCGTGAAATTTTACGGTCCACCATTTCCGATCTTGCCGAAGCCAACGACCTAGTGATCATTGCCAGACCGGCGATCGCTACCGCGACATTTTCTGAGATCAAGATGGCGTTGATGGACCTACTGAAAAGGTCAAGAATCATTCACCCAATTTCAGGTCAATAATTATGCCTTCGATGAGTTACTTGCCAGATGATTACACGGATGAGCCGCGTTTGAGGGATGTTCCATTTACAATTTGGAACCTGCCCAAGATAGCCTTGCTCTCTCTCGTACGGCTTTACCAAATGACAATATCTAAGGGTATGCCCGCGAATACGTGCAGGTTTTATCCTTCTTGTTCGCATTATGGATATCAGGCTATTTACAAATATGGCGCGGTCAAAGGCGCTTTTTTGGCTATCTGGCGAGTGTTACGATGCAATCCATTCAACCCTGGCGGGGTTGACCCGGTATAAATTAATTTTCAACGTGTGGGTTTGTTGATTCTAAGGAGATTTAATGAAGTTAAAGCTAATAAAACTGATCGCGATCTTTGGCTCGATCATTTTCCTCACCGCTTGTGGAAGCGCTCCTTCCGCGAACTGGCCAGCCACTACCACCGATGGGCAGAATATTTACCTATCTAATGGCGGGCACGTATATTCCGTAAATATCGCCTCCGGAGTTGAAAACACCGTCGCGTCAGCTGAAGGAAATGTGCCAGCTCGTTTTCCTCAGAAAGCCGATGCAGCGCTTTCCTTCTTTGCCCCCGTTGCACTCACCGCTGATGGCCAAATGTTGGTTGGAAATGCTGCCACCAAAAAACACGAGTATTTTAGTGTTGACCCCAAGACAGGCAACATAAATTGGACCTTCTCGGACGCTAAGAATTCCTGGATGGCCGGTTCTCTGATCATAGATCAAACCATCTTTGCCCCTTCAGGTGATGGTAATTTGTATCTGTTGGATCTAAAAACAGGGAAAACAGCCAAGCCAGCCCTAAAATTATCAGAACACTCCCTTTGGGCTTCCCCCGTCAACGATGGTGAATTGGTCTTTATTGTGACCATGGAACACGAAGTAGTAGCTGTGGATAAAGCCGGCGAGAAAGTTTGGGCTCAAGAACTCGATACAAGTATTTTAGCCTCACCTTTGGTATTGGATGGCACTCTGTATGTTGCTACACTTTCGGGCAATGTATTTGCGTTGGATACCGCTACTGGCGAGCAAAAATGGAATACCGCCCTTCAAGGAAATATTTGGGGAACCCCCGCTACCGATGGCTCCAGCCTATTTGTTGGCACAGTCACTGGGAAAACAGGCAAATTCTATTCTTTGAATATCGCTGATGGTACTATTCAGTGGCAAAAGGATGAGAGCGGTTCGATCATCGCCGGAGCGGTAGTAAGCAATGGCATGGTGTATTTTGGAACTGAGTTGGGAAAATTGCAGGCATTGGATCTCACTGGTGCTCCAAAATGGCAAGCTGTGATCGAGAATGCAAAATTCTACACCTCACCATTGATCAGCAATGATTCTGTGTTGATGGCTCCGATGAACGCCGATTTTGTTTTAGTCGCTTACGATCTTAATGGTGTCCAACGCTGGACATTCGACGGGAAATAGGAAAAAAACATGGGAAATATTTTTGATTTATTGATCGTCAATCCATTTACAAATGCCTTGCTGCTGATCTATGCTTTTATTGGCAATTTTGGGGTGGCGATCATTCTATTCACCATCATCATCCGCCTTATCACATACCCTATCATGGCACAGCAGATCAAATCCAGCTCAGCCATGCAGGAATTGATGGCTTCTGAAGAATGGCTAAAGATCCAAGAAAAATACAAGAACGAAAAAGAAAAATTAGCTCAAGAACAAATGCGCATTTACTCCGAAAAAGGGGTAAGTCCTTTCAGCTCTTGTTTACCAACGTTGATCCAATTTCCTATCCTCATTGGCTTTTACCAAAGTATCGTTAGGGCAATTGGCGTAACACCGTTGCAATTGCTTTCTCTTGTCCGTGGCATTTATCCGGGCTTGGAGAACATAACCCCGAACGCTGGTTTATCTGCACTCCTTCCTATCCAAAGTCAGTTTCTTTGGATGAATTTAGGGCAACCCGAAGGCGTGAAACTAGATTTTCTACCCTTCGCCATTCCAGTTTTAGCCATTATCGTAGGTCTCACCACCTACTTCCAAACGAAACTCACTATGCAGCCTAGTGCTAATCCCAATGATCAATCAGCTCAGATGAACAAGATGATGGGGTTGTATATGCCTGTGTTGCTGTTCTATTTCTCCCTCAATTTTGCCTCTGGTCTGGCTGTATACTTTATCACCAGCAACTTGGCGGGTATTGCCCAATACGCGGCTCTCGGTAAAGTAAATTGGAAAAATTTAATTGGCGTCAAAAGCGCTCCCAAAGTGATCGACGCGAAATCGCGCACCAGCAAAAAGAATTAAGGAGCATGCATGAGTCGTACAACTCTGGAAGTGATTGCAAATTCAGTTGAAGAAGCAATTGTGCAAGGAATTGAACAATTTAATGTTTCGCGTGACCAGTTGGATGTTGAGATCTTGGACGAAGGCTCTAAGGGTTTTCTCGGCATCGGTGGCAGGCAAATGCGCATCAGGCTTACCGTAAAGGGCGAGTCTGAAACAGTCGAAAAAGAACCAGAAGCGGTCAAAAGAGCACCTACCACCGCCGAGGAAGATGACCTGATCTATTATTCAGCTCAATCTACTGAAGACTTGCTGAATAAGATGAACATCAAGGCTAAGGTCGATGTTCACATTAGTGAGCCAGATGAAGAAGGTCAATCGACCATTTTTATTGATATCAATGGAAATGATCTAAGCGTATTGATCGGACGCAAAGCTGAAACACTGAACGCTCTTCAATACATCATTACCCTCATTCTGAGCAAAAAAACCACCAAGTGGATGCAAGTAGTGGTAGACGTTGAGGGCTACCGTGTGCGAAGAAATCGGCAGCTAAAACAATTAGCCCACCGAATGGCAGAGCAGGCCGTGAAAACGGGCAGAAAACAGTTATTAGAACCGATGGGAGCCGCTGAAAGGCGCATTATCCATTTGGAGCTAAAGGATCACGAAGCGGTATTTACCGAAAGCGTTGGCGAAGGGTCCGCGCGAAAAGTTAGCATCGTTTTGAAAAAATAAACAAAGAAACCCGGGAATGAAAATCTCCGGGTTGATTTTTATAAGGCTATAATTCACCTATGGAACATCTTGCCGCCATAGAGCCTATCGACTATTTGGTCGTTGGTCACATCACCATCGATATTACACCTGATGGGCCCGCGCTAGGCGGTACAGCTGCTTATGTAGCATTAAACGCCAAGCAGCATGGTTTTAGAGTTGGCATCTACACGTCCTTTGGCAACGAACTCCCTCTTGATGTACTTAGCGGGATTCAGGTGGTAAATTGCCCGACAACAAAAAGCACCACCTTTGAGAATCGTTATAGCGAAGAAGGCAGGGTTCAATTAATTCGGGCGGTGGCAGAACCTTTAGAAATCGCAGCGATACCAGCTCCATGGAAGCGAACCAAGATCATTCATCTTGCACCGGTGGCGAATGAGATACCCGTTTTTGATCCCACAATCCTAAAAGCGGATTTGCTTTGCGCGACACCTCAGGGTTGGTTGCGACGTTGGGATGCGAAAGGTTTGGTAACAACAGCAAAACAGAATGAGGAAATTGATCTGATTCTGCAAGCTAGCGTTGTGGTTCTTAGCTCTGAAGACCTTGGGCACGATGAAGATCTAATAGAGTGGTATGCGCACAAAACCAAGATCTTAGCGATCACAGAAGGCAGCAAAGGGTCTCGGTTATATTGGAACGGTGATATTCGGAAATTTTCTTCTCGCCGGGTAGTAGAAGTTGAACCGACCGGAGCAGGGGATATCTTCGCTTCTTCTTTCTTTATGAGATTGTTGATCACCCGTGACCCATGGGAAGCATCCAGATATGCCAACCAGGTTGCCGCGTTTTCTGTGACACGTAAGGGCATGGCCAGCATCCCTTCCGTTGAAGAAATTAAACTGGCAGAGATAGAACTATTACATTAATTTTTGAAGGTGTTAATTGGCTGCAAGAATATACTCATTAGTGAATCAAAAAGGCGGAGTTGGTAAAACAACCTCTGTCATCAATTTAGGGGCAAACTTGGCGAACCTTGGCCAAAAAGTGCTGATCGTGGACCTCGACCCACAGGCAAATGCCACATCTTGCTTGGGTGTTGATAAGTACAGTGTCAAGAGCGGTACTTACGAATCCATTCTCGGCTTGATCAACCCCGCCAGCGCGTTATTGGCAAACACAACCCTCGGATTAACCTTGTTACCTTCCTCACCAGCTTTGGCTGGCGCAGAAGTGGAACTAGTAGACCAAAACGGGCGGGAAAGCAAGCTGAAAAACGCTCTGATGTCTCTGGTTGAT
>CAIRYE010000388.1 GCA_903882765.1 uncultured Anaerolineae bacterium | reverse complement strand
TAAACAATTAAAATAATATGTAACTGATATAATAAAAATGTTAACATAAAATCAAAGGGTGAGCGATGCATATCTGTTTATTGAGCGTTGAAATTTTTGCTTGGGGAAAATACGGTGGTTTTGGCCGAGCTACTCGGACCATTGGTCGGGAACTAGCTAAAAACGGAGTGCAGGTGTCCGCGATTGTTCCACGCAGAAATGGTCAAGCAAAAATTGAAATGCTAGATGGCATTAGGGTGATCGGTTTTGACATAAAAAAACCGTTAGAAATGTTCAAGATCTACCAAGAATGTGATGCTGATATTTTTCATTCAGAAGAACCCTCGTTTGGTACTTTTTTAGCTCGATTGTTTCACCCAGATAAAAAACACATCGTAACTTTTCGCGATACCCGCCTCGCCTCTGATTGGCTGATCGAATTTCAATTACCATCCCTCAGCAAGTTCCAGGTGCTTTTCAATTGGTTTTATGAAGATAATTTTTTGGTTCATCATGCTGTGCGTATAGCGCATCGCAGGTTTGTTGCCGCAAATTTATTGAAAAAAAGGGCACATTCAAAATATTTACTCAGGGCTGACCCTGAATTTTTACCTACCCCTGTGGAAATAGTTCTCGAACCAAAGAAGGATAAAACTCCTACGGTTATATATGTAGGGCGCTGGGATCGCCGTAAACGCCCGGAACTTGTGATTGAACTAGCAAAAAAATTCCCGCAAGTTCATTTCATCATGACCGGTGCTAGCCGCGACTCGGTTTATGACAAAAAATTACGCGATCTAGCTGTGCAATGTAAGAATATTGAGCTAACTGGGTTTATCAATCAGTTTGAGAATCACAAATTAACCGACATGTTATCTCGTAGTTGGATCCTTATCAACACGGCTGCCCGCGAAGGGTTGCCCAATTCCTTCATTGAAGCTTGCGCTAATAAGTGCGCGATTCTTAGTTCGGTCGATCCGGATGAATTTTCGTCAAAATTTGGTATTTTTGTTACCGATGACAATTTCGAAAACGGCTTGAACCAATTACTCGAAAATGATAAGTGGAGATTACTAGGAGAGGCGGGCTGCAAATATGTGGCCAGCACTTTTTCAAAAGAAATTTCAATAAAAAAACATTTACAGATCTATGCTGATCTATTAAACCAATAGAGAAAGTTCCAATAATGACCACAATTTTAGTATCTACATCTAGCCGCCATACTCCAGTCGATCAACCTTCTGGGCATATTATCGTTTTCGATTTAGAAAAAAGGGAAGTAGTTCGCAGTTGCGAGATCATCGAACCGCCTTACCGAATAGAGAATCCGAACCCTCGCGGTGGTTTAAGGGGTTCGAAAGGGATCAGTGTAATTGGTAATCGAATTGCTATTTCGAATGCCTCAACAATATTTTTATATGATGAAAAATGGACACCCCTTACTTATTTTTATCATCCTAGTTGTGCTGGTGTACATGATATTGTTTTGGATGGTGAAACCATTTGGGTCACCAGCGCCCGAAATGATCTCTTATGCCAGCTCGATTTCACTGGGAAATTGTTGAATTATTACGACACACGAACTTTTGCCGATATCATAAAAGATCCAAAATGGAATCCTCCGATTTTTCAAACCAAAGAGCAGATCATGGCTGGAAAGATCGATTTTAGAGATCCGCGCACACATGACGAGGTTTTTGCCGATGCTTCTCATACCAATGGGCTTAGCATGATGGCGGATGGAGATCTTCTTTTATCTTGCGGGTTATTAAAACAGCAAAGCCATCAACGCTTGTTGTATGTAAAGAATTGGTTGATACGAATGCGCCTTTGGGAAACCTTTGAAGACCTAAACCGGTTCTTTAGAAAAAACTTTTTCAAAATGAAAAATCGTCATAGCGGTGAGTTGGTTGTACAGCCTGCAAAAGGTTCCAGCGCGATTGTCCGGGTCAAAAAAGATGGTACAGTAACGAAGGTGATTACCTTGCCTGCCGCTACCGCACCTAGCCATAGCGTACGAGCGTTGAAGGATGGAACAGCCATATATCTCAAAACGACCAGCGGTGAGTTGTTTCACTTCAACCCGGAAAATGGTGAGATCCTATCGGTAGACCAGGTTGGCGATAAGTTTTTGAGAGGCGCTACGGAGCTGTCGGATGGAACATTGATCCTTGGTGATAACAATAAATTGATTCATTATGATCTACGCAACCACAAGGAAATCTTCTCTGCCATCGTTTCACCTGATAAAATGGAAGCCATCTTTGACTTTACTGTATTGCCTTCAAATTATTCGATTCCACCAGAATCCTTCTTATCCCTTCATAATTCCTTGATGCCAGTTGATCAATTATCAACAATCAAAGAGAAAAAACTATGAAATTTTTAATATCAACTACCAATAGGCACGTTCCGTTCGGTCAACCATCTGGTTACATGTTTGTCTATGATTTTGAGAAAAAAGAAGTTATCCAAAAAAATACGATATTGGAAGCACCTTTCTTAAAGGAAAACCCTAATCCACGAGGCGGAATGCGTGGGCTAAAAGGATTTAGTATATACAAGGACAAGATCGCCTTCGTCACTTCTTCTACAATTTTTGTTTATGATAAGAACTGGAAGCCTGTTAGTGTTATTTTTCACCCTTCTTGCGCTTCAATTCATGAACTTGTTCTTGGAGAAAATGAAATTTGGGTAACCAGCACAGATAATGATCAATTGCTTTGTTTTGATTACCATGGTAAGTTATTGAAGAATCTTGATTGCCGAAAAATGCAACCATTGCTCGATGACATAGAGTGGAAGACATTACCCTTTATAAGCGATAAGCAAATCCATCAAGGCAACATAAATTTTAGAGACCCGCGAACTCATGACACTGTTGAAACGGACAAGGCTCATATTAATAGCGTTTTTCGGATGACTAACGGAGACTTGTTGATTTCTTTAGGCTTATTAAAAAATTCTGATTTTTCATCGCTTCTTTCAATAAAATATAAATTAGTACGATATGGAATTTGGAAGTATTTCATCGCGATCAATTCATTCCTGCGAAGATATGTATTCACAAAGGTAACCGAAACAAAAGGGGAAATGATCATTCAGGCTGCCAAAGGGTATAGCGCGGTAGCAAGGATCGATAAAGACCTAAATGTTCGTTTGGTTATGCATTTCTTTGGTTCAAGTGTTCCTAGCCATAGTGTTAGGGAACTCAAAGATGGTAGTGGAATTTATCTAAATTCTACTGATGGTGAACTCATCCATTTCAGTTTGGAGAACGGTGAGATCTACTGGCGGGATAAACTCGGTTCAAAATTCTTACGAGGCGCTAGAGAATTGCCGGACGGTACATTGTTGCTCGGTGATGGAAGTTCTTTCCTACACTATGATCTAAAAAACCATGCTTTGCTTTCTAAGCATAAATTCACGGATGAAACCGCGCCTTCTGTTTTTGATTTTTGCCCATTACCTGATGATTTTGCCTTGCCGCCAGTTTCCTTCCAAGAGTTGCATGATAAAAATATGCCGGTAACACAGATCTAATATGGTGGTAACACATCATGAATAAACTTACCCACAAGATCACAGCGATGTTTGCTAAGGATCAGTGGATGTATTCCGAAGGAAAATGGGTTTTTCTTGTAAAGATCATCAATATTGGTCTTACATTCCTCACTTCAGTAGTGTTAGCTCGAACCCTAGGAACAAGAAACTTTGGTATTTTCACCCAGGTTTTGGCTATCATTAGCGTGGTCGGCGCTCCAACCGAGATCGGTTTACCACAATTGATGGTGCGTGAAACCGCTCGATTAGTAGAAAATCGAGATTGGGCAAAGATCAATGGTTTTTGGAGATGGTCAGTTTCGATAATTATTGGGACATCCGTCCTTTTCATTATTGGTTATCCCCTTGTCAGACCGTTTTTGGGAAAGTTGATCTCAGAGGATCTACATGAACCCTTAGTTTGGGGCATGTTGTTAGTTCCGTTATTTGGGGTTTTAGCAATATTAAGTTCTGGGATACGGGGATTTCATCGTATTGCGATCGCTCAAGTAGCAGAACAGGTATTGTTGCCTGGCCTGTTTATTGGATTCCTGATAGTCGCAACAACCCAGATTGGTTATCAGGTTACCCCTTTACTAGCGATCTTACTCCAAGTTGGCGCATCGTTTCTTTCGCTAGGGTTCGGGCTCTTTATACTATTTCGGATCGCGCCGGGTGAAATATTAAAAGCATCTCCGGTTTATGATCGAATAGAGTGGCTGAAAAGCACACTCAGTTTAGCATCGATCTCCGGGATGCAGATCTTGAATAAATGGCTTAGCCTGATCATTGTTGGTATTTTTGTAAAGTACGCCGAATTAGGTATTTACCGCGTAGGCATTCAGATCGCGATCCTCGCTGATTTCGGTCGACTGATCCTTTACCCGTTACTAAGTTCACAGATCTCGAAATATTACGCAAAGAATGATATGGTTCATTTGCAATACTTAGCACGCCTTAGCGCTCGCTGGATCATCTTGATCAATAGCGCAATTTATGTTCTTTTCTACTTTTTTGGCAAATATTTTGTAAATTTCTTTTATGGCAAAGAATACAAAACAGCGTATACCATTGTTTTGATCCTGATCGCTGGGCAGGTAGTTGACTCAATAACTGGCGCTTCCTCATTATTCCTAACCATGACGGGTTTTGAGCGGGATACCGCAAAGATCCGATTTTTTACTACCACAATGAATTTGGTAATGATCTACGTATTCTCAGACTTATGGGGAATCGTCGGCGCAGCCGTCGCAACAGCGGTATCGCTGATCGTTTGGAATGTTATGATCTGGTTTTTGGTGAAAAAGAAGCTCGGAATAAACTGCCTGCCTATTTAAGAGGCCTATCACAAGGTAGAATTGACCGAATGCAGGGATTCCCGAATAATTATTTTTGAGAATAAAGAAAAAAAATATCTTTTAGGTCAAAAGCATAACTGCCTCAAGTGAATTATTATTCGTTTATACGGTATTTTTCCTTCGTTTACCATTGCCTTCTAAATTCCATTTTCCTTTTTCGAACTGTTTCTTACTTTTTTGTTTTTTTCGATAACTCGAGAAAACTTTTTCAACATTCGAACCAAGGCTGGAAAAGAAAGTGATAAATACCATAATGATCGAATCGAGTAATTTCATTATTTTTCAACCCTTTTATGCCTTGTCCCCGATGCTTAGTGTATAATCTGTTTCGTGAAAGAAAACCTCAAATTGGGGTGTTTTTTTACCCATCTTAAAATTTATTGGTGATTGATTTGGGAAAACATCTTCGTTTTATAATATGGGGAGCATGGTATGGTAGTGGAAATCTCGGAGATAAGGCTCTATTATTAGCCATTATGGACATAATTAATAAAGTATTGCAGTTTAATACTTCGTTTATTATTCCAACTGCTAAACCTGAGATCATCGAACAATACCTTGGGGATAAAAAACTTTCAAATTCATTCCCAATTCATTCTCGTTATGGTTTGTTCGATTTTATTTCCTCTTTTTCGAATACCGATTTTTTCATTTTTGGTGGTGGTGTCCCTTTCTACGATGATTTTCTCCATACTATCTCGATCGCTTTTATTTGCGTCTTGTCCATTTTGTTTCGCGTCCCGGTCATTTTATGGAGTGTTTCTAGCCAAAAAATAAATTCCTTCTTTACAAAATGGGTGCTTAGAATACTGGTGTCCCGTTGTTCTGTAATGACTTGTCGAGATTTAAAAACACTGGAATTGCTAAAGGACTGTGGCGCAAACCCGCAAAAAATTAGCATTGCTCCAGACCCTGTGTTCGCGATGGAGTTCGATGAAGATACGATCGGCGAACAGCTTTTGTTACGTGCTGGGTATAATCTCTCTCACCCCAAAAAAGAATTAGTAGCTCTTACTCCGCGAACCTTTCGGGTCCATGATGGGGAAGCTCATACACACTACAAACCTCAAGACCAGTCAAGCCAGGAAAAGCAGATAGAAACCTACGCGGCGGTTTTAGATTGGGCAGTTGAAAATGGGTATCAACCCATATTTGTTCCAATGAATACTGTTGGGTTGGATGATGATAGGATTGCCGCCAGAATAATTATTGAAAAAGCAAAACACGGCAGTGAAGCCTTGCTAATTGATGAAAACATAGATCCGCGTGTTATTCAGGGTATCTATAAGCATTGTAAGACCGGCCTTGTTACTAGAGTGCATGGCGCGATTACATCCTGTATTTCAGGTTGTCCTGTTGTGATGTATGCCTTTGACCAGAAACATTTTGGAATTATGCAGATGCTGAAGATGGATAAATGGATTTTCGATCCGATCACTCAGAAACCCCAAGAGGTGATTCAGCTTTTTGATGGTATCCAATCAGATTATTCGTCCATACATGAGCAAATGCAAATTAATGTAGCAGTTCTGAAATTGAATGCTACCTCTCCGATAGACCAATTATTGAGAAATAAATAAGTACCCCTTCAACCATAGTTGGAGGGTTCTTACATTTACAGCGCTATTTCCTTGACGAATGTTCAGTCTTACAATAGAATACACTCCAATATGAAACAGACCTTTGTATCCTTTTATAGCTTTAACTATTTTTACGGTTTCGAAAGATATGAACCCGTTGGTTTAGCTTAAAAGGAAAAGTGACAAAATAACCCTAAAAGCGAGCCAATCGGCTCGCTTTTTTATTAGGAGATTGCAAATGGTTAGAGGTATTAGAGGCGCTACAACTGTTCCAGAAGATAACCCCACTTTAATTCTTGCGGCAACCGCGGAGTTGTTACAAAAACTATTGGAAGGGAATCCGTCGCTCGACTCAAATGACATCGCCTCCATTTTCTTTACAGTCACGCTCGATCTGGTATCAGTTCACCCCGCCCAGGCTGCCCGCAAAATGGGGTGGAACACAGTGCCCTTGCTTTGCAGCACCGAAATTCCAGTTCCGGGTAGTTTACCGCATTGTGTTCGGGTACTTATCCATTGGAACACTGACCTTAACCAAAGCGAGATCAAGCATGTGTACTTAAATGAAGCGGTTAGGTTACGACCTGATCTTTCAAAATAAATTCGCAATTTAGGACAAAAACGATATGATGATCATCATGCACAACAATGCCACTCCGGCCCAGGTCGAAAATGTCATCAAGCACGTCAAAGATGCTGGTTTAGCGGTTCATCTTTCTCAGGGCGTTGAGGCAACTATAATTGGTGCCGTTGGCGAAACACACAATATTGCCACGGAGATATTCGAAATTTTGGACGGGGTGGATATAGTAAAGCGCATTACTCAGCCTTATAAATTGGCGAGCCGCCAATTTCAGCCCCTAAACACACAATTCACCATACGTAAAACTATTTTTGGCGGAGAAGACGTAGGCGTGATTGCGGGTCCATGTTCGGTTGAATCCCGTTCCCAGATCATTGAAACCGCTATCGCGGTCAAAGAAGCAGGCGCGATCGCCTTGCGTGGTGGTGTGTTCAAACCCCGAACCTCACCTTATGCTTTTCAGGGCATGGGCGAAGAAGGGTTGAAATATATGGCGGAAGCCCGTGAGATTACTGGATTGCCCCTGGTGGTTGAGATCATGAGCCAAACTCAGTTAGAAATGATGCTGGATTATGTTGATGTCTTCCAAATTGGAGCGCGGAATATGCAAAATTTCAATTTGTTGCGAAGCATTGGCGAAACCACGACAGCGGTTTTACTAAAAAGAGGTCTAAGCGCAACGATCGAAGAGCTGCTTATGTCCGCTGAATATATACTATCTGGTGGAAATAAAAATGTAATCCTTTGCGAGCGCGGCATTCGCACGTACGAGAACTCCACCCGCAATACCACCGATATCAACGCCGTACCGGTTCTAAAGAGTCACACTCATTTACCGGTATTTCTCGACCCATCACACAGCACCGGCCTTGCCGATTACGTGACGTCGATTGCCCGCGCCGCCATTGCGGCAGGCGCTGATGGCTTGATCATTGAAGTTCACCCTGATCCATCTAATGCTGTTTCCGATGGAAAGCAATCTTTAAAACCAGAAAAATTTGCGAAAATGGTAAAGGAAGTGGGACAAATTGCCCAGATCCTTGGCCGTAATCTCGCTACAATTCAATAAAGAGGAAAAAAATCTTATGATGATCGTAATGATACCGGGTGCTTCCCGGCAGCAAATTGACCATGTTATTAAGCACATTGAAGAAGCCCATCTTTCCGCCCACGTGATCGAAGGAATTGAGCAAACCATTATCGGCGCCGTTGGGGATAGCCATTCAGTTCCAACCGATCTGTTTGAAGTGTTACCCGGGGTTTTACAAGTAACCCGCATTTCAAAACCATATAAACTTAGTTCTCGCCAGTTTCACGAAGAGAATTCAGTTTTTCCTTTGGATGGGTTTAGCATCGGCGGAAAAGAGATCCCGATCATCGCCGGACCATGCTCTGTCGAAAACCGCGAGCAATTATTAGAGATCGCCCAAGCAGTTAAAGAAGCTGGCGCCAACGCTCTTCGCGGCGGTGTTTTCAAACCACGCACATCGCCCTATGTTTTTCAAGGTTTAGGTGAAGAAGGTTTGGAATTCTTAGCCGAAGCTCGCGAGAAGACCGGTCTTCCCATTGTTGTAGAAATTATGGCCGTATCTCAAATCGAAGTAATGACCAAGTATGTTGACGTACTTCAGATAGGCGCTCGTAATATGCAGAACTACAACCTTCTTAGAGCCGTAGGGGAAACCCGCACCGCTGTTCTACTAAAAAGAGGCCTCTCCGCCACGATCGAGGAGATGTTGATGGCATCTGAGTACATTCTTAGCGGCGGAAACAACCGTGTAATGCTGTGCGAACGTGGTATCCGTACCTTTGAGACCTCAACCCGTAACACCACCGATATCAACGCAATACCAGTCCTCAAGAATATGACCCATTTGCCCGTTGTTCTCGATCCTTCCCATTCTACCGGGGAGGCTTCTTATGTAGAATCCGTGGCTAAGGCAGCGGTGGCAGCCGGCGCGGATGGTTTGATCGTGGAAGTTCATAACGATCCCCCGCATGCGCTCTCTGAT
>CAIRYE010000387.1 GCA_903882765.1 uncultured Anaerolineae bacterium | reverse complement strand
TTTTCTGCCATAATTTCACCTATAAGTGAGGGAGCATTTTGTTGATGAGCTGGTCTTTCGGTTTATAACCGGTAACCCTTTCTACCACCTTCCCATCTTTAAAAAGCATAATGGTGGGAATGCCCATAATTCCAAGGCTGGTGATCAAGTCAGGATTTTGGTCAGCGTCACATTTAAGAACTTTCACTTTACCCGCCCAGTCATCCGCTAATTGCCTAATGATCGGATCGACCATCTTGCAAGGACCGCACCAAACCGCGGTGAAATCAACCAATACAGGCAAGGCCGATTTGATCACTTCGTTATCAAAATCACCTTCTAAAACATAAGAAACTTCAGCCATATTACCTCCGAGTATTTTTTAATAATAACACGCTGGTCAAATTCGGAAAGAATATTTAATATCAAAAAGCCACGCCAATTTACCCAAGAAAAATAATATTCGTGTATAATACCTATCTGCTTGGGCGGGTAGCTCAGTTGGTTAGAGCATTGCGTTGACATCGCAAAGGTCGTAGGTTCGAGTCCTATTCCGCCCACTGTATTAAAACGTTGATCGGGACGAGTAAGCGAAAACTGAAATTCAGGAAGAATTGGTCATTGATTGAAAGCCAATTTATTTCGGTAAGCTGAAAACCACCCGTGAGTGTGACCTTGAAATGCAAAGAGTAAAGGTTACCGTGTGGCTACGTTAGAAGCCTTCAGAGATACCACATTGTGGTGATCTGGGTGGAACCGTGTGAGTTATAAGCTCTCACCCCAGTATTGGGTGAGAGCTTTTTGTTTATATTGAGGTAAGGCAACGTATTGGTTACCAAAGGAGTAAGAATGACACAGGAAAAATATCAAGAAACAAATTTATACAAGATCCGCCATTCGGCAGCCCATGTTATGGCGCAGGCAGTTTTAGATTTTTACCCTAATACTAAATACACCATTGGTCCTCCCGTTGAAAATGGTTTCTACTACGACTTTGAGCTTCCCGAAACCGTTACCCTAGAAGACCTAGAAAAAATCGAAAAGCGCATGCGTCAGATCATTGCGGGACATCATGCTTTTGTTAAGACTGTTGTCAGCGCGGATCAGGCTCGCGATGTTTTCAAAGAACAACCTTACAAATTGGAGCTGATCGAAGGGCTCGAAAAGGGCGGCTTGGATGAATACGGCAATCCATTGGATGTCAAGCCCGATATTTCTCTTTACCAAAGTGATACATTTGTAGATCTTTGTCGTGGCCCCCATGTAGAAAATACCAAGCAGATCAACCCATCCGCCATCAAGTTGATGTCGATCGCAGGGGCATACTGGCGTGGTGACGAAAAGAACAAGATGCTCACCCGTATCTATGGAACCGCCTGGGAAAAGCCGGATGAGTTAAAAGCTTACCTGCAAATGTTGGAAGAAGCAAAAAAACGCGATCATCGCAAGTTGGGCAAAGAACTCGAAATTTTTATGTTCGATGATGAAGTTGGCCCTGGCTTGCCTCTGTGGATGCCAAACGGCGGTATCCTGATCGAAGAACTTGAAAGCCTTGCCAAGGAAATGGAAGAAGATGCAGGCTATAGCCGAGTGCGAACCCCTAACCTTACCAAAGAAGAGCTTTTCCTTCGGTCGGGGCACTTGCCATATTATGCCGAAAGTATGTTCCCTCCCATGGAATTGGAAGGTGTTAAGTATTATGTAAAGCCAATGAACTGCCCGATGCATCATAAGATATTTGGCGCAAGACCACGTTCCTATCGCGAACTTCCGATTCGATTGGCGGAATACGGCACCTGTTATCGCTACGAAAAATCGGGTGAATTAATTGGCCTAATGCGCGTTCGTTCAATGCAAATGAATGATGCCCACATTTATTGTTCAGAAGGTCAATTTGAGCAGGAATTTATGGCTGTCATGGATATGCACAAAAAATACTTGGACCTTTTTGGTATCGATAAATTCGTTATGCGTCTTTCACTGCATGCCAAAGAAGGTTTGGGTAAGAAATATGTTGATAACCAACGCCTTTGGCTAAAGACCGAGGAGATGGTTCGTAGCGCGATGACCAATGGCAATGTTCCCTTTGTAGAAGTAGCCAACGAGGCAGCATTCTATGGCCCCAAGATCGACCTTCAGATTTGGAACGCAATTGGCCGTGAGTTCACTCTTGCAACCAACCAGGTGGATTTCGCCGTTCCGGAACGATTTGATCTTAAATTCATCAACAATGCCGGCGAGGAGGAGACTCCCTTGTGCATTCACCGAGCACCGCTTGGCACTCACGAGCGCATGATCGGCTTCTTGATCGAGCATTATGCCGGCGCATTTCCCGCCTGGCTGGCACCCGAGCAGGTCCGCGTCATCCCCATTACCGACGCGCAATCAGAGTATGCCCAGCAGATTGAAAAAGTGTTGAAGGCAAATAGAATTAGGGTTTCCGCCGACCTTAGCTCCGAACGCATGAACTCCAAAATTCGCTCGGCACAAATATTCAAAGTACCATATATGATCGTTCTTGGCGAAAACGAGAAGTTGAATGACCAGATCTCGGTAAGGGTTCGTAATGGAACCCAAAAGAACAATATCAGTTTGGCTGAGTTTGTAGCTGATCTCAACCAAAAGATCAAAACCAGATCAAGCGAACTATAAGATAAAAAAATGCTCCCGCGAGGGAGCATTTTTATTACGGCGTGTTATCCGAAGGTGATGCCCATTTCCTGGGCGGTTAGGACGATGTCTGAGGTCATGGGAACTTTTTTCATCTTGCCCATCGCTTCAGGGATAGGAACATATTTTACATGAGGTGGGTCTAGCGCTACCATTACGCCCTCGTGACCGGTGGCAAGCCCGCGAACAGCAGCCGCGCCAAAACGAAGAGCGGTGAGGCGATCGAAGGAGGTAGGGGATCCGCCGCGGAGCAAATGCCCCAAAACCAC
>CAIRYE010000386.1 GCA_903882765.1 uncultured Anaerolineae bacterium | reverse complement strand
GGCCATATCGAGGCGGTTCCCGCGGGGGCTGTTTTTGTTCAAGCTGATCTATCTGATCAGCTTGCTATGGAACAGGTTTTTTCCAGCAGCAAATTTGATGCGATCCTGCATTTTGCCGCGTTTATTGAAGCGGGCGAGAGCATGAAAGATCCAGCCAAATTCTTTCAGAACAACCTGATCAATACTTTAAACTTACTTAAGACCGCCACAAACTATGGCGTAAACAAGATCGTATTTTCCTCCACCGCCGCTGTTTTCCGCTCGAGTGAGGAACCGTTGGACGAAGAATCTGCCATCGAACCAGCAAACGCCTATGGTTTTACCAAACTAGCTGTAGAGCAAAGCCTGGAGTGGTATCGCAAGATCCATGGTTTGCGATATGCTGTGTTGCGCTATTTCAACGCCAGTGGAGCGCTGCCCGACCGTGGTGAAGCTCATCAACCGGAGTCTCACCTTATCCCGCGAATTATGCAAGTGGCCTTAGGGCAAGCCGACCACGCCGTTATTTTTGGAACCGATTACCCTACCCCCGATGGCACCTGTATCCGCGATTATATTCACATCAGCGACCTCGTATCTGCTCATATTTTGGCCTTAAACGCTCTCTCCGAAAAAGACAAACTGGTTTATTGCTTGGGTTCTGGGAACGGTTACTCAGTGCGTGAAGTGATCGGGATGGTGGAAAAAGTATCTGGCAAGACCATCAATGTACTCGAGATGGATCGCCGAGCTGGGGATGCCGCTAGATTGATCGCCTCTTCCAAGCGCATCAAAACTGAGCTGGGCTGGAAACCGCAAAAAGATACTCTCGAAGATATCATCTCATCCGCCTGGGAGTGGCATTCCAAACACCCCAATGGCTACCATTCATAAATAGGAACTGATATGCGAATCATTCGATATAAAACCAAAAATGGTCCGACAAAAAATGGCTGGATCTACAATGACATGGTAGGTGAGATCGAAGGCGATCTGTTTGGAGAATACCGGCGTACCGAGGCAAATATACCTCTCAGCGATGTGAAAATCCTTCCTCCTTGCCAACCGAGCAAGATCGTTTGTATTGGGCGAAATTACGTGGATCACGCCAAAGAATTGGGCAATGATGTTCCAAAAATGCCCCTGATCTTTCTCAAGCCGCCTTCCTCAATTATTGGTGCCGGTGATACTATCGTTCTACCGGCGCAATCACAACAGGTAGAGCACGAGGCTGAATTGGTGATCGTGATCGGCAAGAAATGCAAAGATGTAACCCCCGAAAAAGCCAAGAACGTCATTTATGGCTTCACAGTTGGCAACGATGTCACCGCCCGCGATCTGCAGCGCAGTGATGAGCAGTGGACTCGAGCCAAGGGATTTGATACTTTCTGTTCCTTCGGTCCCTGGATCGATACGGAATTTGATGCTTCGGACGCGTTGATCACCTGCAAAGTTTCTGGCCAACCCAGGCAAATGGGATCCACGCGCGATATGGTTTACAACGTGAGCACTCTCGTGGCGTACATTAGCTCGATCATGACAATGGAAGCAGGCGACCTGATCTTTACAGGCACACCCTCAGGTGTGGGTCCGTTGAAGGATGGCGATACGGTTGTGGTTGAAATTGAGGGGTTGGGCGTTTTGGAGAATGCTGTAAAAGCTAAGTAATAAGCGTATGAACCACATTTTTTGCGCCGGCTTTTAACAATTCAGCCGTGACCTTCTCGATGGAAGATTCATCGACCAGCGCGATGCAATTACCGCCCCTGCCCCCGCCGGATAGTTTTGCGCCAAGCGCGCCGTGGGTCATCGCGGTGGTGATCAGAGTATCCAATTCTGGCGACGATACGGTGAGGTGGCTGAGCGCGGTTTGATTTTGTGTCATCAAAGATCCGAGTTCTATAAGCTCCCCATTTTCTATGCACATTTTCGCCGAACTAACGATCTGCCCTATCTGCTCGATCCAATTTCCATAAACTAACGGATCCCTTTCAACAAGAGCCCGCACATCCCCTACCGCAACTTTTGTGAGCGCGCTAATGCCAGTATCAGCGATGAGAATGTGAAAAGGTCGCCTTACGGTGAAGGTTTCTAATCGTTGGTTTTTGATGTAGTAGACAGGCCGCGAAAAAGCGATGACGGTGTTGTCGATGCCGGAAGGTGTGCCATGATGGATCTTTTCAGCTTCGAAGGCAATGGCATTGATCTGCTCCGCTGTGATCGTGATCTTATAGAAAAGTGACAACCCCCTAAGCAAAGCGACACTAACAGCAGCGCCAGAACCAAGCCCAGAGGCGATGGGAATAGTGGATGTTACTTGAATTTTTAAAGGCGTTTGTGGGATGTTGGTCAACCCAAAAAAATCGAGGATCACCTTTTTAATGGGGTGAGTGGCTGCGAGGGTGGATAGATCAGCGGAGAGGCTTATTCCCGGCGCGTCGATCCAGATCCCTTTGGTGCCTTGTTCAATTTGTACGGTGGTGGCAACTTGCTCTACTGGCACAGCGATGGCTGGCTGCCCATACACAACGGCGTGTTCACCGAAGAGGATGATCTTGCCGGAGGCTGAAGCGGTGATCATTGCAAATAAAAGATAGCCAAAACCACTATCGCTGTAATGGCGATGCTGATCTGGATCGGGCGATCGCTCAGCAACACTTCATCTGGCGCTCCGGCGTGGTTGGTCATTTGGATCAGATATAAGTAGCGGAAGATGATGTACGCCATAAATGGAATGGTAAGCATCATCGAATGGTTTTGGGGAAGGTTAGGCGCTGAGAAAGTGTAAAGGGAATACGACAGAATGGTAGCGGCTGATACGATCGTGATGTACTGATCGAGCAAGGGAATGCTATAGCCGTCAAGCACTTTTCGGTGAGAACCAGCGCCGCTGCTAAGCAAGCTCAGTTCGGCGCGGCGTTTGCCAAAGCCCAAATAAAGCGCCCCCAACGTTGTCACCACATACAGCCACGGTGAAAAGCGTTCTACCACAATGAGTACGACGCCGGCTTCAACGCGGAGGATAAAGCCTGTGGCAATAATAAAGACATCCAGAATAGCGATGTGTTTTAACCATTTGGAATAAGCTAGGTTGAGCAATAAGTAGCCGAGCACGATATACAATAGCTTCAATTCAAGGAAGGCGGCGGCAGCCAATGAGAAAGCAACCAAAACTCCGGCGCTGGCCCATGCTGTGGCGACCGATAATTTCCCAGATGGAAGGGGTCGGTTCTTTTTTGTAGGGTGTTGTTTATCAACTTCAATATCAAAAATGTCGTTGATGATATAAACAGAGCTAGAGATAAAACAAAAAATACCAAATCCCGCTATAGTATGTAATAAGGCAGGAATGTGAAATAATTGTTTATCGAAGACAAGGGCGAAGAAAATGAAGAAATTCTTGGTCCATTGTTTTGGTCGCATGGAAGAGATTATCGCGCGTATCATAGATATATTTTACCTTACACGACAAATGGTAGAAAATATTAATTAAACCCAATAAATACAAGTTTGTCTGGATGCTTATGAAAAAAACCCGAATAGATACATTGATGTTGGAAAAAAATATGGTCGCCTCGCGCTCAAAAGCCGCGGCATTGGTTATGGCCGGCCAAGTAATGGTGGATGGGCAAAAAGTGGAAAAAGCGGGAATGTCTTTTCCTTCCAATGTTAAGATCGAGATCATTGAAAACCAACGTTTTGTATCTCGCGGTGGTGAGAAGCTGCATGGCGCGCTAAATTCGTTTAACTTAGACGTGAAAGGCCAAACCTGTGTAGATGTTGGCTCTTCGACCGGTGGGTTTAGCGATTGCTTGTTGCAAAATGGGGCGGAAAAGATCTATTGCATCGATGTTGGCAAAGGCATACTTCACTGGAAGCTCCGGTCGAATAGGCGTATAGTGGTAATGGAGGAGACCAACGCGCGAAATGTGGCCTCCTTACCAGAGCCGATCGATCTAGTGGTTTGTGATGCTTCTTTTATTTCCCTAAAGACCCTATTACCTGTTTTTGAAAAATGGCTCAATCCAACATCGAATATCATAACCTTGGTTAAGCCGCAATTTGAGGCTGGAAGGGTGGATGTTGCCAGAGGAAAAGGAGTGGTCCGTGATGCTGAGATACACAAACGAGTATTAGAAGAAGTTACCGCGTTTGCCATCACTTTGGGTTTTTCGATCAAAGGATTGGTGAAATCCACTCTGTATGGACCAAAGGGGAATACCGAGTTTTTAATGTGGCTTGATAAAAGCGGTGAAACCGCCGATGTGGCTGAAATGATCACTCAAGCGTTGCTCCTACCTG
>CAIRYE010000385.1 GCA_903882765.1 uncultured Anaerolineae bacterium | reverse complement strand
CTTTGGGTTTTTCGATCAAAGGATTGGTGAAATCCACTCTGTATGGACCAAAGGGGAATACCGAGTTTTTAATGTGGCTTGATAAAAGCGGTGAAACCGCCGATGTGGCTGAAATGATCACTCAAGCGTTGCTCCTACCTGAGTTGGACATTCCTACGTTGTAATGTTATTTAGGCTTTCTTTCAAGATCTCATCGATGGTCTTGCCCTGATGATCAGCATCGCTGGGGTGGTAATGCACATGTACTTTACGAATACCCTGCATATTCTCGCAAAGGAGGTGTTCCACTAGACTAGCGATCTTATCCCCTTCTTCTACCGTAAGCGCTCCGTTAATACCAATGGTGACATTAATGACGCCATTCGGACCAAAACGGTGGGCGTGCACTTCGTGAAGCTGATCCACACCATCAACACCGATTAATAATTCTGAGATCCTGCTGACAAGCTCCTTGCTTGGGACGGCGTTCATAAGTTCAAAAGATGATTCGCGTAGGATATGGATGCCTGTGCGTAGAATGAGGATGGACACGATCGCGCCGGCAAGTGGATCGACCCAGGGATAGCCCTGTTGGCCAACAAAGATACCAATGGAAGCAGCTAAAGCCGAGAAAAGATCATTGCCATGGTCAAAAGCCATCGCTTCCACAACTGGGTTCTTTGTATCCTTCCCTATTTTGCGGGTATAAAAGAAGAGGGATATTTTTATGACCACGGTCACCATGGCGATCCAAAGAGCGAGAATGGACGCACCTTCGCTGACAGTAGCGCCTGAAACAAGGTTCCAGATCTTCTCGATCGCGTCCCAAAAGATCGCCACGGCGGTGGTAACAATGAACGAACCAACAACCAAGGAAGCAATGTTCTCTAGCTGTTGATGGCCGTAGGGATGTTCGTTATCGGCGGGTTTATTGGCAAGCCGAACAAAGATGATGGCGACAATGTAGTAGGCAACGTCTGATGTGGAGTTTACACCTTCAGCGAGAAGAGCAGGGCTATGGCCGATAATCCCGATGAAGGTTTTTACGCCGGCCAGGAAAATATTGGTCCAAAGGCCAAGATTTACCGCCAGCATACTTTTTCTATTGCGTTCGCTCAAATCATTCATTAGATTGTTATTATATAAGTGTTACGAAATAATATAATAGTGATTATTGAAAACCTTAAATTTCCTTTCATTCGATGAAGCACAGGAGAAAATATGAATACATATGTAGGAACCATGCTCGGCGATAATGAGATCGTTATGCTACAAGCTAGACGTCATTGGTTTTCACTTTTTAGAATGATCTTTGTTGAATTGCTGCTGATTCTGTTCGCGCCAGTGGTCATAGGATTCGCGACGGTGAGCAAGGCGGTTGGAGCATGGGCTTACTTGCTCGTTCTCATTCCTATAGGTAGCCTTATCCACGATGTTCTGGTGCATTGGAATCATGTGTACGTCATTACCAATCGAAGGGTCATTCAATTTTCAGGGTTGATCAATAAACGCGTTATCGATTCCTCGATCGAAAAAGTGAATGATATTCGAATGGAGCAAACCTTTTTTGGTCGTATCTTTGATTACGGTGATATTGAGATACTAACGGCAAACGAGATCGGAGAAAATAAATTCAAGATGATCGCAAAACCGATCTTCTTTAAAACTACATTGCTAAATGCCCGCGAAGCTTATGGTTTTGATGATGATGGTGTCAAGGGAAAATCAAGATCAACAATCCCCACTTTATTAACTGAACTTGACGATCTGCGGAAAAAGGGGATATTGACCGAAACCGAGTTTGAAGAGAAAAAAGCAGAGTTAATGAAGAAGCTTTAAGCGGATTTTTGAGTCTTTTTTAGGGAAATTGGTTAGTTTATAAATCGGGTATACTTTATGGGCTAAATTACTAGCGGCGAGCTGGAATGATAAATGTCTGAATTGATTAGAAATTTTTGTATTATCGCACATGTCGATCACGGGAAATCAACCCTGGCTGATCGGCTATTGCAATTCACCGGAACGATCTCGGACCGGGATATGACCGAGCAGATCCTCGATACGATGGATCTTGAACGGGAAAAAGGTGTGACCATCAAGGCCTCTGCGGTGAGGATGAAATACCTAGCCAAAGATGGCGTTGAATATGAGTTGAACCTCATCGATACACCCGGCCATGTGGACTTTGGTTATGAGGTGAGCCGTGCTTTGAACGCCTGCGAAGGAGCCATTCTGGTGGTAGATGCCACTCAGGGCATTGAGGCTCAAACCTTGGCAAATCTATACTCCGCTCTAAATGCCGATCTAGAGATCATCCCGGTGATCAACAAGATCGATCTGCCATCCGCGCACCCTGATGATGTGGCGGAGGATATTGCCGCGTTGATCGGTGGTAAGCCGGAGGATGTGTTGCAGATCTCGGCGAAATCAGGCATCAATATTGAAGCGGTGCTTGAGACGATCGTAAAACGGGTACCCCCGCCTCGTGGTTTGGATTCCTCGACCCCAAGAGCGCTGGTGTTTGACTCTCACTACGATGCGTACAAAGGCGTGATCTGTTATGTGCGGGTAGTTGAAGGCTCATTATCCGCCAATGATACTGTTCGGTTAATGGCGACCAAGATCAATGTAAAACCGATCGAAGTAGGTATTTTCGCGCCTGTTATGACGCCGGTTGAACGATTGAACGCTGGCGAGGTCGGTTATGTCGCCACCGGTCTAAAGACCGTTCATGATGCTCGAGTGGGTGACACCATCACCACGGTAGCCAATACCGCAGCCGAACCATTACCGGGCTATTTTCACCCCAAGCCGATGGTTTTCGCTGGTATTTACCCGGTAGATGCCGATGATTATTCTGATCTGCGCGACGCCTTGGAAAAACTGCAGCTCAACGACGCTTCGCTAACCTATGCCCCCGAAACCTCACAAGCTATCGGGTTTGGGTTTAGGGCGGGCTTCCTTGGTCTTTTCCATATGGAGATCATTCAGGAGCGTATTGAGCGTGAATATGATCTAGATGTGTTGTTTACCGCTCCTTCTGTGGAATACGAAGTGCTGATGGGCAATAATGAAGTCCTCCTGATCGATTCTCCAGCGCAATTACAAGAAGATGGCCTTGTGTTGGAGATCCGCGAGCCGTGGATGAACATTGAGATCATTACGCCAACCGATTACTATGGCACCATCATGGATCTAGTGATCAATAGGCGCGGCATTTTTAAGGGTCAGGAATATCCCTCTCCCCATCGCGTTCAGCTTAATTTTGAGATCCCGCTAGCGGAATTGATCGTCGATTTCTTCGATACTCTCAAATCTCGCACGCGCGGATATGCCTCGTTAGATTATCAGTTCGCTGAATACCGCGCTGATAAACTGCGCAAACTTGAAATTTTAGTAAACGGCGAACCTGTGGATGCCCTCGCGGCGATCGTCCACGAGAAGGATGCCTATCATAAGGGTCAGGCATTGATCACCAAACTCAAGGAAATCATTCCACGCCAAATGTTCGATGTTGCTATTCAGGCTTCCTCAGGCGGCAGGATCATTAGCCGCGCGAGCGTGAAAGCCATGCGAAAAGATGTATTAGCCAAGTGCTATGGCGGTGATATTAGCCGTAAAAAGAAGCTGCTTGAGAAACAGAAAAAAGGCAAGCGACGTTTGAAGATGGTTGGGAACGTTGAAATTCCACAAGAAGCCTTTATGGCTGTTTTGAAATTGGAAAGTGAATAATCCTTTTTGATCATGCGCGATTTTAAGAAAATACTCCCAGGTTTGTTGATCAGTGTCTTCTTGATCGCTTTGATATTAACCCGTTTCGATATAAAAGGGACGATCGAATCTTTTAAAGGCGCCAGTTACACCCTGCTGTTCTTTGTGTTTTTGCTTGGCTTCCTTTGGTTGTTTGTGCGCATGCTGGTTTGGAGAACTTTACTAAAAGACCGACCAGACAAGAAAACCACTTTCATCACTTTGATGGAAGGGTATTTGCTCAATAATGTCTTACCGTTCCGAATGGGCGAAATCGGCCGAGCCGCTTTGCTCAGCCAAAAGACCGAGATCAAATTTGTGGAAGCTCTTTCCACCATTCTCAT
>CAIRYE010000384.1 GCA_903882765.1 uncultured Anaerolineae bacterium | reverse complement strand
TTTGATATGTGGGGCAGCGTGGATATCAAGATGGGGACGCTTTCGAAGACCATCCCCTCGGTGGGTGGATATGTTGCCGGCAAAAAAGAGCTGATCGATTTCTTGCGGCACGGCTCCCGTTCTTATATTTTTTCAGCGGCATTACCGCCAGCTCAGGCTGCCGCCGCTAATGAATCCTTCAAAGTGATCTTGGATGAGCCTTGGCGTATTGAGAAACTGAACCAAAATACTGAACAATTTATTGGCGGGCTTAAGGGTATGGGCTTTGATACCATGCTGACCACCACCGCCATTGTGCCGGTGTTATGCGGCACTGATGAGAGGGCTTTTGCCCTTACGCAGGCAGCGCAGCGGCAAGATGTGTTTGTTTTGCCGGTGGTATCGCCGGCGGTACCGGAAGGGTTGGCGCGGCTGCGCTCGACCGTATTGGCATCGCATGAGCCGGAGGAGATCAACCGCGCCATGGAGATCATTGGCAGGGCAGGGAAAGAGATCGGTATTATTTAGGCTGGGTAAGGACTCCCCATTATTGATAAGACCTGATGCTAGGATGACCGTCATAATATGGCGGTCATCTACTATTTGTGCTTATTAGCACTTGTTTTTAGGCGGATATCCCTTAAATTTTTAAAAAAGGAGTCCTAGGTTAAAAAAATTGTTTTCTTGTTTGCTTATTGTTGTTCTTGGCAGCATCATGCTACCGGCTTCTGCCATCGCTGGCAGCCATCAGCCCCTTCATTTAAATGTTCGCAACCAAACTGGCGGTACCGTTCAGCTGAACCTGACCGACGCGAATGGCGATATGACCTTTATCGCTCTCGAGCCTGGTGTTTTTCCGGTTGACCTAAAGGAAGGTATTTATAGCTATTGGGCATCCACCCCATGTGGGAATGTTGCTGGCAGCTGGAATGTTAATGTCAGCAAGACCTTATTCCTGAGCTGTAAAAATGATCTTCTTGCCCTATCCTTGGCGAAAACATACACACGGAATTCGAATTGCGCTGATTTCGGATTTTTGTATAATTCAGGAGGTGGAATGACTTTTGTTTCGCAAACGCATTATGGGGAGCCTATTGGGGATTTTTGGGCAGGGGATGTGTCTACCTATGAAGAGGCCAAATTTGATATTATCAATGGATATGGGTTTTCCGTGGTTGAAGGGTGTTTGACAAGCTTCGATTATTCAACGTACGCTACTAATATAATTCACTCACATTAATAAGTGGAATAAAAGACATACTCAAACAAAAGTCACTCCCTCATCAGCAAGGGGGTGGCTTTTTTGTTTAGAAAAAAGGAAGTGATTGGCTAATGCTCATTGTGGGGGTCTACATTGAACAGAGTGAATCTTTATGAACCCATGGTATGGTGAGGAGAGATAAGCACTGTGCTGGGCGGCTGCGCTCGACCGTTTTGGCATCGCATGAGCCGGAGGAGATCAACCGCACCATGGAGATCATTGGCAGGGCAGGGAAAGAGATCGGCATTATTTAGGCTGGGTAAGAACTCCCCATTGTTGATAAGATCTAATGCTTGGAAGACCGCCATAATTTGGCGGTCATTTACTATTTGTGCTTATTAGCACTTGTACTGTGGCGAATATCGGTTAGTGTTAAAAAAAGGAATATTATGTTAAAAAAACTGTTTTCTTGTGCACTCATGGTTGTTCTTGTTAGCATACTGCTGCCGGCAACTGCCATCGCTGGCAGCCCTCAGCCCCTACATTTAAATGTTCGCAACCAAAGTGGCGGGGTGGTGACGCTCAACCTTACGGACGCGAACGGTGGCATTACCTTCTTTCAGCTGGAATCGGGTGTGTATGCGGTTGAGCTGACCGAAGGGGTTTACTCCTATTGGGCATCTACGCCGTGTGGAAATGTTGCCGGCAGTTGGAATGTTAACGTTAGCAAGGTGCTGTTCCTTAGTTGTAAAAGCGGGCTGACGCTGCGAAACCAGGCGAACAGCCATCGGTTGGCTTGCTCTGATTTTGGGTTGTATTTTTCCTTGAGTGGGATCAATGTTTTTTTGACCCAAACCCATTTTGGTGAGCAGATCGGGGAATATTGGGAGGGGACCGCCTCTTCGTACGAAGAAGCGGCGGACATGTTGTTTGGGATTTCGGCTTTTAGTGCTGTTGAAGGCTGTATCACAGATTTTAGCGCGGAGTATTACTTTACCAATATTACTTTGTAGCACGAGCGGGTTCGCTTTTGGCTGACCTTACCTATGATTTCGGCAACCCTATCAGGGATGGTGGGGTTGTTTGTTGTTTGGAGTGGGGAAGCTGGTACGCTTGTGGGCGAAAAATGATGTGTTGGGGTTTGAGAGGGATTGACCTTTAGCATTTAATGGTCACCCTATGTGGGTGTTTACCTTGAGCAGCTTGAAGCTCGATTGCACCAATGGGCCGATGAGCGGGGCGTATAGCACTGTACTGAGGCTGGTGGGGCTGGTTGGCATCTCAGTCGCCGTTCGTCATTAGGTTTGCACTTGAAAACGATAGAGGAGATGGTCGGACGAGGTAATCATTATTTAACCGGAGGGAAGGATGCCCCCTTTTTTGCTGAGATGAGCCAATGAATGACAGAATTGCATTCCCATTTTATATGTATTCGATCATTATCACTTGTTATAAAAAGTAAAACTGTTTATAATCAAAAAAATGGAGGCGTCATGACCAAAAAACTGACCGGTATTTTCCTCGTTGTAGCACTCGTCACACTCCTGTTGCCTGCTTCTGCCATAGCAAGAGCACCTGGGGAATTTCACCTTAATGTTCGCAACCAAACCGGTGGAGTCGTTCATCTAAGCCTTACCGACGCGAATGGCATCGTTGCCTTTTACACCCTGGACCTCGGAGTATTTCCCGTGAACCTGACGGAGGGCGTTTATTCGTATTGGGCCTCTACACTTTGTGGGAATGTTGCTGGCAGCTGGAATGTTAATGTCAGCAAGACCTTATTCCTGAGCTGTAAAGGGGATTCTCCCTTCCTTTCCTTAGCGAAAACATTCACACCTGATTGCGATGATTTTGGATATATGTATAGGGATGGCCCTGGTGCCCCCTATATTTTTGTTTCACAAACACATTACGGTGAACATATAGGTGATTTTTGGGAGGGGAGTGTGCCATCCTATGAGATTTCTAAAAATGAGATAGAACATGTTTATGGGTTGCCAATCACAGAAGGATGTGTGACAAGCTTTGAATATGATTGGTATTTCACTACGACAAATTATGCTCCCTAATTTGGGAAATTAAAGACCTCGTCAAATAAAAGCCACCTCATCTTCGAAGATGAGGTGGCTTTTGCTTTATAAGGAAGTGATGGGCTAATGCCCTTTGTGGGGGTCTACTTTGAGCAGTTTGAAGCTCCATTGCACCGATGGACCGATGAGCAGGGCGAAGAGCACTGTGCCGAGGCCGGCGGGGCCGCCCAGATACCAGCCGATGGCGACTACCGCAACCTCCAGCACAGTGCGGGCTACCCGAATGCTTACTTTGAAATTGCGGTTGATGGCCAGCATAAGGGTATCGCGCGGGCCGGCGCCGGCATCTACGCCGATGTAGATGGCGCTGGCGAGGCCCATCATGGCGATGGCGAACAGGAACATGCCGAACTGAACCGGCAGGTTGCCCGACACGGGCTTGACGAAGCTGAGTACGGCATCTTCGTAGGGGCCAATGCTGAGAATGTTCGCTAAGGTTCCCCAGCCTACCTGCTCGCGGAAGAGGAGGGCGATGCCGAGCACAATAAAGCCCACGATCACCGTCATGGTGCCGGGGGAAATTTTGAAGATCTTTGAGAGGGCTACATCGAGCACCGCCCAGCTGTTGGTGCCCAAGCCGGCGCGAATGAACAGGGCGATGGCCGCCCCATAGAGAACAAAGCCCACCTGGATCCGCAGGAAATCGGGCAAGAACGTCTTCCAATTTATCTTTTTGATCAGCATAGTTGAAGATTGTAACACAGGAAAAACGGTATACTTAGCCAATGACTGCCCACGAATTTCGCCGAGGTGATTACCTGATCAGCAGCGATAATGACCTGTTGCAATTCCCGAAAATTCACCAAATGCTGAAGGTTAGCTATTGGGCAAATGATCGGCCGAACGAGCTAACCGAGAGAAGTACGCGGCACTCGCTGGTGTTTGGCGTGTATTATTTGGGGGAGCAGGTGGGCTTCGCGAGGGTGGTGACCGATGAGGCGGTGGTGGGCTGGATACTGGATGTGGTGATCGACCCTGATCATCGCGGCAAGGGGCTTGGCACATGGCTGATGGGGGTGATCATGGACGACGCGGTGGTAAAAGGCTTGAAGAAGGTGATCCTTAACACCAAGGATGCCCACGGCTTGTATGAAAAATTTGGATTTAAGGTAAGTGCCAATACTGGCATGATGATGGAAAAGAAAAATGACTGAGATACTGTTAAAAACTGACCGAGAAAAAAGCTTGCTACGCAAACACCCCTGGGTGTTCTCTGGCGCTATTGAGAGCATCAACGGCAGCCCGCAAGCCGGCGATACCGTGAAGGTGTTATCGAGCCGGCGCGAGTTTTTGGCGTGGGCGGCGTATAGCCCGGTGAGCCAGATACGGGCGCGGGTGTGGACCTTTGACGAAAAGGAAGTGGTGGATGCCGCCTTTTTTGAGCGACGCATTGCCGCCGCTCTGGAAACGCGCGCCGCTTTTGGCTTTTTGCCGCTGAGCGCGGGCTTGAACGAGGCGACCCGGTTGATCCAC
>CAIRYE010000383.1 GCA_903882765.1 uncultured Anaerolineae bacterium | reverse complement strand
TCTAAGATGGGTGAAAAAATACCACTTTTATTGAGGGTACATCGATCTAATACTTCAGAGGAGATACTAATCCAATAATTATTTCGGAAAAAATAATGTTAATTCTATGCGGAAATACAATTTTCCAAAAGGATTATCCATCACGATGGAAAGTTTGTTATGTAAAAATAGAAGCGCTCGCAAATTCTTTTGCGAGCGCTTCCTTATTTAGCTCAAATTAGGCAGGTTTCTGAGCCTTGAGTCCGGCCAAGATCTTCTCTGGGCGGGCGGGTAATTGACGAATGCGGACACCGGTTGCATCTGCGATCGCATTGATGACGGATACATGGGATGAAGTGAGGGGCAGTTCGCCTACGCCTGCAGCACCGAATGGACCTTGTGGACGGCTGGTCTGGAAATAATGGATATCGAATTTGTCAGGAATATCGTTAGCCAAAGGTATTCCGGCTCCACGCATGGAACTGTGTTTTTCATAGTCTTCAAAGTCTTCAGTAAGGGCTAAACCAATACCTTGGGCAACACCGCCATAGATCTGGCCGTCAACAACGAGTTGGTTGTTAATTTTGCCAGGGTCGGCCATTACCGTCATACCTTCAACGGTTGCCTTACCGGTTTTGGTGTTTACGTTTACTTCAGCGAGGAAAGCGCCATACATATAAGCGGCAAAGGGAGCGCCTTGGCCGTTCTCATCGCAGTTGGTGTTAGCGGAAGCGGTCCACTTACCCACAAAGCGGGTAGGAAGTTTGGCGGCAACTAATTCTTCGTAGCTTCGGAAGGAGCCATCGGCTTTGCGGCAAGCTTCTACCAATTGCTGGCAGCCATTAATAATTGCGTTACCAATTACTACCTGGCTTCGGCTACCGCCGGAAGGACCACTATTTGGACCTGTGCCGGTGTCGTTGAGGATGAGGTCGATCTTTTCGGGAGCAATACCCATTGGACGAAGAGCTTCGTGAGCAGTGCCCAACGCGCCCATCTCAGCACCCTGGCCATGATCTTGCCAGGTCGCGAATACGGCTACGCCATCAGCGGTTCTATCAACGTACACTTCAGCGCCATCCTGACCATCAAGGCCGCAGCCATAAATACCGATGGAGATACCAACACCTTTTTTGTTTTCAGGTGTAGATTCTCGGGCAGCTTTTTCTTTGGCAGCTTTATACATTGGGCGAAGTGCGTCAAGCATTTCGGGTAAAGAATAAACTTCAGGATCCTGACCGGTAGGAGTAGTGGAACCTGGTCGATAAGCGTTTTTGTAACGTAATTCCAAGGGGTCCATTCCCATCTTCAGAGCAAGTTCATCCATTAAACTTTCGGATGCGAGGAAGGATTGAGGGGAACCGTAACCTCGGAAGGCCGCGCCCCAAACGTGGTTGGTGGCTACTGTGCGACCCAAACCGCGAATGGATGGAATGTTGTAGCCAGCACCAATGTACTGAGTACCGCGCAGAGTGAGCAAATCGCCGAATTCAGAATAGGGACCATGGTCTACGGAATAGTCGTGTTCCATCGCCAGTAATTTGCCATCTTTGTCCGCGCCTAACTTGAGATCGATAAACCAAGGGGATCGTTTTCCGGTGTATTGCATGTATTGTTCATAATCATATTCCAGATACACTGGGTGACCGGTTGCCATACAAGCTACGCCAAGCAGTGCTTCCATTGTTGGGCTGAATTTATAACCAAACGTTCCGCCCGCTGGGTTCTGGATCAGTCGTAGTTTATCTGGTTCAAGGCCGAGACCAGGAGCAATCATGTAAAGGTGTAAATATAGACCGATGGATTTTGAGTGAATGATGAGGACATCGTTCTCGTCGTAGTAAGCAAAACCCATATCCGATTCAATGGTTAGGTGGGGTTGTCGTTGTAGATAGTAGCTGCCACTTACCACATGGGCTGCGGATTCCATCAACGGTTTTGTATCGGGACCCTTTACCAGTTTTTGTTCGAAATAAACGTTGGGTGTACCAGGGTGAATTTCGATAGCGTCATCGGCCATGGCGGCGGGAGCGCTCATATAAGCGGGAAGTTCTTCAATTTTTACTACAACTTTATCAGCAGCGGCTTTGGCTTGTTCAATCGTATCAGCTGCTACGATGGCTATAGCGTCGCCACGTTGGAAGATCTTGGTGTCGGCGAGGATCGGGCGATCCCATCCATCACCCTTGTTGGTTGGGAAGGTGATCAAACCAGTAATTCGGTTCTTGCCCTTAACATCTTTGTGGGTAATAACCTTATGAACACCAGGCATCTTTTCCGCTTCGGAGGTATCGATGGAGAGGATATTAGCGTGGGAAACCTTGGCTTGAACAAGGGCTAATTGCAAAGTGTCGAATGGCATTTTTAAACCGAGATCTTGACCGAAATCAAGAGTACCGGTGACTTTGCCAATGGATGTTGGGCGTGGATACTTGGTGCCCCAAACTTTACCATCAGCGGGCATTTGGTAATCCAAAACGGAAGAATCCATCTCGCCACGCATAACCTTGCCGGAATCGATCACAGCATCAACGATTTGTTTGTAACCAGTACAGCGGCAAGCATTGTGATGCTTGGTGAGCCAGCTACGTACTTCTTCGCGAGAAGGATCGGGGTTCTCTTGTAAAAGGGCATAGGTGGAGACTACCATACCAGGAGTACAGAAACCACACTGCGCGGAACCATGGATGGCGAAAGCTTTTTGGATCGGGTGCATATTTTCTGGAGTGCCAACACCCTCGATCGTGAGGACGGTGGCATCTTCAGGAATTCTGGCTAATTTTGTGAGGCAGGCTAAAGTCAATTTGCCATTTACGATTACAGAACAAGCACCACAATGTCCTTCGTTACAGGAAACCTTGGTGCCGGTAAAGAGCAATTGCCTGCGCAGAAAATCAGCAAGGCTAGTTTCGGGATCTACGACGATTGATTTCTTGATCCCATTTATTACGAGCGACTTTCGAATCATAAATTCCTCCAAAAAAACATGCTGCAGTGGGTTGATGGTTTATTTTCACGGCTAGAACACACCAATGCGAAAATAATAAAAAAATTATAGCATTTTGGAATTATTGTCTTGAATGAAATATTACAATTATCACACTATTATGTGACAAAGATAAAGGTCATTTTTTGTATACTTATTTATTGAATATTGAGAGGCTAGCTTATGTGTCCAATGGTACGGCGTCCCCCGGGTATCGAATTAGCATTGTTAGGATTTCTGCGAAAAGAATCGCTTCACGCCTATCAGATCCATCAATTGTTGTCTGATCCGGTTGGGTTGGGCGCTGTTTGGCATTTAAAACAAAGTCAGCTTTATGCGTTATTAGCTAAGCTCGAAAAGGATGGATTGATAATAGCGGAATTAGTTCCACAAGAAGACGCACGACCGCCTCGCCGCATGCTTGGAGTTACCCGTCGCGGACATGCAGCCTATCAGGAATGGCTGCATTCTCCAGTTGCAGTACCGCGGCAAATTCGTCAGGAGTTTATGGCGAAACTGTTTTTTGCAAACAAAGAAGATAGTGAAATTGCGACGGCATTAGTGAACCAACAAAAAAATGTGTGTCAGTCGTGGATAATATCAATGATCACGCAAAACGATGAAGATCCTTTCAGTATGCAGGTGGATAGATATCGTATCGGTCAAATTGAAGCTGTATTGAATTGGCTTGAAACTTAATAAATCCCCTCTCCTGCAATAACCCGGCTTTTGGTACTTTATAGGCAACAATCCCCAATATTTTTTCTACTTGTTCTTGCTAATCCCGTTCATATATATATCGATGACCTGTTGTATGACCTCGGGGCTGATCGGATTTGCTCCAGGCTCGCTTTGAAAAAAGTAGGGATACAAAATTCCTAACAGTGCCCGATTAGCAATCACCGGATCTACTGGTAACAATTCTCCAGCCAAGATCCCATCTTGAATTATTTTTTGTAGTTTTCCGGTAAATTTGTTTTGGTAAGCTTCGCCAAAACTTTTTCTCGTTTCTACACCAAGCTGAGCCATTTCTTGGCTTGCTAGGCGAATGATGGCACGTTGATCTACCGGTTCTATAAAGATGTATTCGATAAATTGGGCGATCTTCGCTTTGAAGGAAATTGGCTTTGCCTGGATCAGGTCGATATTTCTTTCAATCTCTTCCAAGTTTTTTGTAAGGATAGCTACAAAAAGTTCTTCTTTGTCTTTGAAGTGATAATAAAGCGCTGCCTTAGAGACGCCGACCGATTCTGAGATCTCCCGCATGGATAAGCCGTGATAGCCATGTAAAAGGAATAAACCTTTTGCGGTGCTTAGTATTTGGTCTCGCAAACTGATCTCAATAGGTTTCATAAATTGATTTTAACCTCTCCGCCCTTTTTTTGTCTAAGGTAGGAGAGGTTTTCTTTGTAATGAATTATTTCCCTGCCGCGGTGGTTTGGGCGTGTTGTTCAACCATGGCAAGCTCTTGCTGGCGGTTCTTTAACCCTAAGGTGAGAATGACCATAATACCAGCCACTACACCGATCACCAAATAGGCTGAACCGTACCCTTTTACACCGCCACCTAGCGATGCCGCCACAGCTCCAACCAGGGCGCTGCTCACCAATTGGCCAACGCTTGTTGATAATGAAATGAGACCCTGCGCGGAAGTTCGGTCGGCAGCTGAAGCTTCGTTAAGCATGATGTATCGCATTGGTGCTCCTAATAGCGAAGATAAACCCAGCCCAATGACAGCTGCGGAGGCGATGAAACCCCAAAGGGAGGATACCAAAGTGCCATTGCTCAACATCATCATTCCCACTGATAACAACAGTGTTCCGCCGAATACCATTACCTTCGACCCTACCTTATCTAACATTCGGCCGACCAACGGGGAGCCAACCGCCATTGCCAATACGACTGGCATCAACAAATAGCTTGCGTTGTGGGTATTGATGATGCCGGGCAAAGCGGCGACCGCGAGAGCAGGGATGAAGACCATTCCTGATTCACCTAAACCAGCCCCAGCGGATAAAAGGCTGGTAAGAACGGTTTGACGGCTCTTAAACAGGTTGAGGTTTAAGATCGGGTCGGCTGCTTTCTTCTCAACACCAGGGAAGATGAAAAGTAACACACCACCGGTTAATAAAAATGGCCAAACATTCAGCGAAGTTACGCTGCTAAAGAAATTTTGGGTATCGATCTGGTTGAGGCCAAACGAAAGAGCGGCCAGCATAAAGCCAAGAACGAGCATCCCAGCCCAATCAAAAGGCAGACTTGTAGCACGGTGGGTGCTTGGAAGAAGCTGCCAGCCCATAACGAGGACCACCACTGCGATCGGTAAATTGATGATGAACAACCATTCCCAACCGGTGATGGTTAGAATCACTCCACCAAGGATCGGGCCGATCAGGAAGGCCAGCCCAAAAACAGCACCGATCAAACCCAAAGCGCCGCCGCGTTTTTCTGGGGGAAACGTGTCGCCAATGACGGCGCTGGCAACCGGGAAGATACCTCCAGCGCCAAACCCTTGTAGGGCACGTCCGAATAATAAAATTCCGAACATATTTGCTGGTGAAAGAGCGACGACGATCGATCCTAGCGCGAATAAGGTCACATCCAAGGTATAAATCGAGCGCCTGCCATAGGTATCAGAAAGTTTTGCCATCAATGGAGTGCTGATCAAAGTGAACAATACATAAATAGTAAAGGTCCAGGCGAGGA